>QKIO01000162.1 GCA_003251015.1 Bacteroidales bacterium | reverse complement strand
AAAGAAGGGCGTTATTCCATCACAAATTTATATCCCACGCCTTTAATAGTACCGATGATATCTTGCCCAATTTTCTCGCGCAATTTGCGAATATGTACATCTATGGTTCTATCGCCCACAATTATGTTATCGCCCCACACGGCGTGGTAAATCTCATCACGAGTAAATACCTTTTCGGGTTTAGAGACCAGTAGTAACAGTAATTCAAATTCTTTTTTGGGAAGCACCAATTGTTCGCCATTATTAACCACTAAATACCGTTCTTTATCAATGATAAGGTTACCCAAAACTATTTTATGATTTACTTCCACCTCGTTTGAAACCTCTACGTGATTGTCTGGTTTGTACCTTTTTAGTAAGGCCTTAGCCCGCGAAATAAATACTTTGGGTTTAATGGGTTTAGAAATATAATCATCGGCGCCAGCCTCAAAACCTGCTATTTGAGAATAATCTTCGCCGCGAGCCGTTAAAAATGCAATAATAGAATGCTTCAGCGCTGGTATGCGTTTGAGTTCTTCACACGTTTCAATGCCATCCATTTCGGGCATCATCACATCTAAAATAATTAACTCGGGTAATTCGGCTTGTGCTATTTTAATGGCTTCCTGCCCATTGTTAGCCATCAAAACAGTATATCCTTCTTTTTTGAGGTTGTAACTAATAAACTCTAAGATGTCTGGCTCATCATCAACCAGTAATATTTTATAATTTGTAGATTCCATGTCTATTGAGGTTAAATTATTTCGCTTATACAATAACTTTCTCTAGGGTGAAGGTAAACGAGGTACCTTTTCCTAGAGTACTACTTACATTAATACGTTGATTATGTGCTTCTATAATGTGTTTCACAATGGCCAAGCCAAGGCCTGTACCACCTTGTTCGCGGCTACGGCTTTTATCAGCTCGGTAAAACCGTTCGAAAATACGTGGTAAATCTTTGGCGCTAATACCTACGCCAGTATCCATTACTTCAATCAGAATACGTTTATCCATATCGTAAAAATTAATGGTGGTTTGCCCACCGTTTTTACTGTAATTAATGGAGTTAACAATTAGGTTGCTGAGCACTTGAAATATGCGTTGTTTGTCGGCCATCACAATGGTTGCGCGGTCTATGTTTTTGTCTAATTTGAGTTGAATATTCTTCTCACTGGCCCTCACTTCTTGTAATTCAAAGGCATCTTCAATGAGTTGAACAATGCTAAATGGCTCTTTATTGAGCTGTAATTCACCTGCTTCGAGTTTACTAATGGCTTCGAGGTCTTCGATGATGGAAATCATGCGGTCGATACTTTTTTCGGTGCGGGTGAGGTACAACATATTGATGTTTGGGTCTTCCAAACCTCCGTCGAGTAAGGTTAAGATGTAACCTTGAATATTGAATATGGGTGTTTTTAATTCGTGAGATACATTACCAAGAAATTCCTTTCGGTACTTCTCCATTTGTTTGAGTTGGTTTATCTCATGGGTTTTATCTTGCATCCAACTGGCCACCTCATCGTTTACATTGGTAAAAAGATTTTGTATTCCTTCGTCAATATCGTTGTTTGTTTTTTCGGGAATGAAATCATGTATGGTTTTGTAGATTGGGTGTATTTTATTATAAACAAACGAGTTGATATAATAATTAACCAGCAAAAAGGCAGACGCAAAAAACACAGGGATACTTATGGCCAGTGAAAAGAATAAATTAGGACTTAAGTAATTGACCACAAAAAATAAGATAGCTAGTACTAAAAAACCTAACGAAATAAAACCTGTTATCTTCTGGGGCTCATGTAACTTCATGTATTACGGTATCTTTTGGAGTTAAACCAACGGTTTTTGTGGTATTATTAGAAAGTTTCTTTTTAAAATGCTTGCTTCTGGTTACTTTTACCACAAATGTAACAGAAATATGAACACTATTTTAACAGCATTTTATTAGAGAGTCATGTTAACTTAATATTAACCCAGTCATTAACTTATGTAACGATGGTTTAAGTAGCTATTTCACCCCTTAAGTTTTTGCTAACGTAACAAAAACTTAACATAGCGATTTGCATAAGCAATCATTACTACTTATTAGAATTATCATAAATGGTATTTATTTGGGTCGCATTAATTTTACTGGTGTTGTTGGCGGTTGCCGATTTAGTGGTAGGCGTCACCAATGATGCCGTTAACTTTTTACATGCCGCCATTGGTTCGCGTGTGGCCAAACGTCGCGTTATCTATTGGATAGCATCAGCGGGTTTGCTTATAGGCGCCTTACTTTCGGCAAGCATGATGGAAGTAGCCCGCAAGGGTGTTATCAATCCCTCTAGCTTTGATTTTACCGAGCTACTGGTTTTGTTTGTGGCTGTGATGCTTACCGATGTTATTCTCATTGATGGATTTAACACCTTTGGCTTTCCTACATCAACCACCATTGCCGTTGTGTTTGAACTTCTGGGTGGTGCCATGGCTTTTTCCATCATCAAAAAACACGAATCGCAGTTGTTGGGCATTGATGTACACCCATTAATTAATACCGACAATGTTTTTATTATTTTAGCGGGCATTGTCTTATCCATTTTTTTAGCGTTTGTGATGGGTTTAATCGTTCAGTTTATAACCCGGATGATCTTCACATTTAATTATAAGAGTCGATTTAAAATTCCATTTTCGTTAATTGGTGCGGCGGCCATTACGGCTATTGTTTTTATGATTGCTAAAAAAGTTTTGGGAGGAGCGACATACATCGATGCTCATTTGCTGACGCTCTTAAACACCTATTTTCTGGAAGTGCTTTGGGGAATTTTTGCTTTCAGCACTTTTGTTTTTCTTTTTGTAGGTCTGTCGTTTAATGTTGATATAGCCCGTTTTGTGGTGTTATTTGGCACCTTTGCTTTAGCCATGAGTTTTGCTGCCAACGATTTGGTTAATTTCATTGGTCTTCCCATGGCAGGTGTTCAAAGTTTTATTGCTTTTAGTCGTTCTGGCATCTCCGACCCCAATGTATTCTCCACTAGTTTTTTGAATAACTCCATTGAACGGGGTAGCAGTTTGAGTGAAATGGCTTACCTACTCATTGCCGTGTTGGCTACCCTTGTGATGGTGTTAACGCTCTTTTTCTCCAAAAAGGCTCAAGGCGTTACCGAAACAGAAATTTACCTGGGTAAGCAGTCGACAGGGTATGAGCGCTTTGAAGCTTCACATCTCTCGCGTATCATTGTACGAAACGCATTGGCTTTTCATGCCTCTATTTCCACTATTTTACCTCAACCCGTAACTAACTTCTTAAAAAAACAATATAGACGAGCCGAAACACCAGAATCTGGGATAGATGCCGATGGTCAAGTGTTTTTTGATACCTTACGTGCTGCGGTAAATCTTGTGGTAGCCAGTTTGTTGATATCTATTGGTACCTACATGCGTTTTCCATTATCCACCACTTTTGTGGTATTTATGGTAGCCATGGGTACCTCGTTAGCCGATCAAGCATGGGGCAGAGAAAGTGCTGTGTACCGCGTGTCGGGTGTGTTATCTATTTTGGGAGGATGGTTTTTTACGGCCATTTTAGCCTTTGTGGGTTCATTCATCTTTGTTTACCTTATCTATTATGGAGGTTGGGTGATGGCTCTTCTGATAGCTGGAGGTGTAGCATGGACTGTTGTATTGACAACCCGTTATTTTGCCAAAAATAATCTTGAGAAACGGGCTCTTAAAGACGCTTATCAGGAGAATTTTGAAGCCTCGGTGGAAACCATGCAAGATAGTGGTGGCGAACAAATACGCAGCAATCTACTCGAAGCCTCCAAAATATATTTGATGGCTGTTCAAGGTTTTATAGATGAAGATGTGAAACAGCTCCATCAGGCACACGAAAAAGCGCTATACCTAGATAAACTGACTAAAAGTAATAAGGAGAAAATCTTTTATTCCTTTGGTAAAATGAGTGAAGAAGGCATGGAGGCTGGACAATATTACATACAAACTTACGATTACCTCTCTGAATTAGTGGGGTGTATGACCAAAATAACTCATCCGCTCTACAAACATATTGAAAACAACCATAAAGGCATGACAAAGGCTCAACGGGTTGGAATGCAAGAGCTTTTGGATGAAGTATCTGGTTTCTTCAACCACCTTATTCACCTTGAAAAAGAGCGACGCTTTAATTACCTCAACGACCTTATTGCCAAACAAACGTTTTTGATGGCTTTTCAAGATGAGTTACGACGTTTGCAAATCAAACGCATACAAAGTGGCGAAGACCGCACGCGGGTGAGCATCTTATTTATGGAAATATTGGCCGAAACTAAAAATGTGCTGCTGTACTCCATCAACCTCATTAAAGCACATCGCGATTTTGAAAATGCATCACCCAAAAAACGGGACTAAACATTGTTGTTGTGTGTCTTGTAAAATTCGATATATGATTATGAAAAAATTTGCATTTTTATTTTTGGTTGTTTTTATTTTGAATTGTATTAAAGAGACTAAAATCCAAGCACAAACAATTTCAAAGATTGTTGTAGGGACAGTTATTCTTAATGATGATTCTATTAAACCAAAATTTGTTGGGATTGGAATAAAAAGGAGAATTTATGCTAGTACTGATGATTTAGGAAGATTTAAATTGATAGTTTGCATAAGTAAATTGATAAATCCTGATTGTGAACTGAATGGAATGATGGTTTTTAATAACAAATTGTCAAAACTTGATATTAAATATATTGGATATAGAACAATTAGATTTAAAAATATTCCTTTAAATAAAGATACCGTTGATTTAGGAACGATTCAATTATTCAGAGAATCTACAGGTGACTTTGTCGCATTGTCTTATTTACGTTGTTCTTGGTTTTCAATATGCAAATGGAAATCAAGAAAATATTATAAGGTTTTCAGGATAAGCGAACCAGATTATGATTTAAATAGGGCGAAGATGGATGAAGAGATTAAAAAGTATAATTACATTTTTAATGGTAAAATTTATAAAATTGATGTTGGTTCTAATGTTGAAAATGATATAATAGATTTAAAATAAAACACGGCACACAACACAGGCCTATTTCACTTTCCCATCATATTGACTTATAACGGATAAACATATAACTTTAATCATACACTACTTATATAGCCTGTTTGTGTTTATTCATAAACGGTGTATTAGCTAGTATATCGCTCCTAACCTGCGTTGTATGAAATTAAGTTATTTGCTTTTTTTGGTGACTTATGTCTTGTTGTGTGCCCATCCTTGTCAAGCACAAGAATATTCGTCTGTAAGCCCATTGGGCATGGCGCTGGGATTTACCAAAACCTTGGACGATACGCCTTGGGCGACTCTTAATAATGTGGCTACATTGGGTACATCCACACAGGCCTCGGTAAATATGGCCTATCGTCGGCAATTTGACTTGCAAGAACTGAGTACCCGATATTTTACAGCTTGTTTACCTTCTAAACTGGGTGTTTTTTCCGGCTTGTGTTTGCAAAATGGGGTCTCAGGCAACTTGTTTAACCGGTATGCACTAGG
>QKIO01000207.1 GCA_003251015.1 Bacteroidales bacterium | reverse complement strand
TTTAATAGTAGCTGTCAATGGTTTGATGTTGCTAGGTTTGTTACTAAGTCCATTTCACTTGAGCAACTTACTTGTTTTTGGCACGTTCTTTTTATTCAAAACGATTCTCGACTATACTCTTTTAAAATCGGCTCAATACTTTTTCGCCTACAAACTCTCGCTAGGTGCATTCCTTTTGGCGCAACTCATCTACCCCATTTATATTCTTACGGTTTTAGCTTATCCCTGGTTTAACAAAGTGCGGTGGAAGGAACGAGGTGTGTAATTATTCATAATATCTATCGCGGTTTTTGAGTAGGAAATTGGGTGTAAAAGCTAGTGTAACTAAAAATACTGACGATAATTCAGTTGCGATAGACCATAAATGATAATACTTTTTGTACGTGGAGTAACTATAAAGCCCTTTGCTTTTGTAATATTTCATCCTCTTCTTAGAGAAAAGCTGATTTTTCTGTTCGTGTGATTTTATGCAAGCTACCTTTTCTAGTAGTGAATAATCTTTTGGTGGAAGAGACAGGATGGCACTTGACCCTGAGTTGCTGCATTATTTCATCTGTATTGTCAGATGAATTATTATTTGACACAATGTATTCAATACCTAAATATTTGGTTATTTCTAGGTGTTTAACCAAGTTTGTTTTTAATGTGTAAGCTCGGTTATATGTAGGTATGCAAATTGAAAGTAAGTTTTGCATAAGGGTTGGTTTTGTCAGTAGCAAAAGAATAGTTATTTAACGTCAAGCTTACCCATTTTATTTGTAAAATAGTGCCATTTAGCTAAACAAATGTAGTATATATATTCTAGAGGTTTACCTCCGCCAATCACATTGTGTTTTATTCTCTTCTTGATTACTTTTTGGCAAATTGCAATATGTTGGGGGAACAGTTTTTGATATTCTTGTTTTAGATATGATCCATTTCTAACGATGTAGTATAACCGCAGAGGGCTATGTAATTCAAGAGCTTTCTTAGTAAAGAAGTATCTACGTTTAGTTATAGTGCCTATAAAGTGATTAATGTAAGTGCCTCTGATTATAAAAATATCGAAACCAGCCCCAATACATTTGAAACAAAATTCTGTATCAACATCATCAATAAAGAATTCTTCTCTAAATCCACTTACTGTTTTCCAAGCTTTGATTAGTAATAAGTTGCCAGATGTAATTACAGCATCTACTTTTTCTATTAACACTTCCTTTTTCTTGGTTGGCAACTCTGTTACAGGTTCAGGCGCAAATATTGCAACACCCTCTTTATCTAATAACTCAAATGTATTAAAATAGGTATGGCTTTCAAAAAATGAATCCTGATCCATGGTTAGTACCCACTGGATATCTGTTTCTTTAATGGAGCTTATACCTATATTCAAAGCCTTCGCAATTCCCAAGTTCTCATTAAATGAAATGTAGTTTATTTTAGACCCAAATTCTCTTAGTAAAACTTCTTTTATCTGAGGATTAATGATTTCGGTGTTATCAATAACTTGTAAACAATCCACTTTGTTAATATAAGTCCGGATGTTATCTATGGTTAGTTGTAGAATAGGTTTGTATAATACAACAACTGCTGCAATTTTTGTTTTATGCATTTGTATCAGTTTTTGAATACACTTCAACTAAATCGTCTAAACCAGCGTCTCTATATTTCTCAATGTCTCTTTTTAAGTGACCATATACTTTGGAGTAATATGGGCCACACGCATGAAGGCACTTCTCGTCTTTAATTATTGCACTTCTAAGATTTAATACTCGCTTTAATAAGTGTGCGATTAAACCATCTTCACCTTGTTTCATATTTAGTGTTCTGAGGTAGAATTTCCATTGAATCCTCTTAAAATCCTTTTGTCTCAGGATACTGCACCAACCTCCCGTAGGCCCTTCTAAAAGAAGTAGTCCATTTCTTACAATTTCTTTATAACACGATGCATCGGGTTTTGCACCATTGGTATATTCGTTTTGTATAACATCAAGAGCTAAGTAACCAAAATCGGGTGCTGCTATAAGGCCCTGAATTAACTTTTCATCAAAATTTTCTACAAACTCAATCACATCATCATCTATGATGATAATATATTCTCCATTTGATTTAAATAATAGTTTTTTGTATTCTGATAGCCCTTTGTTTCTATTATTGTAATTAATGCGCAGTGCTGAATCTTTTAAAGCCAACGATTGAAGTAATTCTTTACTGCCATCGTCTGATCCGTTATCTATGATTAGAAATTCATATTTATATTTTTTGGATAGTTTTTTGTAAAACGATGTAAACATTTCGTTAACAAAAGCTCTTCTATTCCATGTCAACATTATAAAGCTAATGGTAGGTTTGGTGCTTTTCATGCAATTAATATTATTTTTGTGCAAAAATACGTTTATAGATGATACAATCAACTCTATAAGTATTAATTATAATCCTAAGAGTTCACTAAATATTTTAACATAATGTTCAGTAATCCACTTGTTTCCATTGCATTAACCACTTATAATGGTGCTGAATACATTCAGGATCAAGTTGATTCATTATTAACACAAACCTATTCAAGATTGGAGATTATCATTTGTGATGATGGATCGTCGGATGCGACTGTTCAAATTCTACGAACCAATGCCCTAATAGATAACAGAATCAAGGTTTATGTAAACGAAACGAATTTAGGATTTAATAAAAATTTTGAAAAAGCCATTTCGTTATGCACTGGTGATTTTATTGCTATTTCAGATCAGGACGATATTTGGGTAGACAACAAAATTGAACGTATGTTACAATTGTGGAAGCACGATACTGTTTTGATGCATCACAGTGCTAAAACATTTTCGTCTTTACCGTTGCCAAAAATTGAGATAAGTAAAGAAAAGGATATGTCTGTGTGTACTGACATGCGATACATTATTGCAGGTAATTTTATTCAGGGGTGTACCACTTTCTTTAAACGCGAATTGCTTGATACTGCCATTCCTTTTCCTGATGGTGTAATTTATGATTGGTGGCTAGGTGTTTGTGCTTTTAATACTGGCAAAGTGCAGTACGTACATGAGAATTTAATTTATCATCGTCGTCATTATACAAGTGCTCATTTTAGTATTGAAAAAACAAGAAGAGATCAGCTGGCTTTCTTGTTAGGTAATACCACACGGCTCTTAGAAATTGGTGCTTTCTCCAATGGTTATGAAGACTATGCAAAACATACGATTGAGGCATATAAGAGTTTGTTAAACACTAAATATTCTTTTAAGGCCTTATGTTGGTTTATCAAAACACGTAAGGTTAAGATGTGGCATAAAACTGTAAAAAAGAATCCATTTTTTGCGATGTTATTGCAGAGTTTTAAGTTGGCTCGTGGTGCTAAGCACATACCAGCTAACTTTTAGTACCTAAATGGTTTGTAAAAGTTTTTCTAAAATACCTATGGTTGATTCTTTTTTAAATTTGCTTAAAAGCTCTTGACCATTTGAAACACATAAGGACGCATACTGCTTGTTTGTGAGCATTTTAGTTATTGCTATAGCTAATTCTTCCGAGTCACCTACTTTACAAAGCATTCCTGCATTTCCTCCATCGAGAAGTTCCTTTACGCCTGTTTCACAATTAGTAGCTATTACTGGTTTCTGAAGTAAATGAGCTTCAATGATAACCGTAGGTAAACCTTCAAATTTTGATGAATGAACAAGTAGTTCGGCCTTTTTAATCCATTTGTATGGGTTGGTATCAAAACCTTGGAAAATAACCTCGTTAGTGATGTTAAGTGTTTTGCAAAGCATTTGTAGTTTCTCTAGATCTCTACCTTTACCTAAAATTAGTAGTTTTTCTTCAATGGCGTTTTGGTGCTTACAAATGGCAAATGCCTTTATTAGAGTTGTATAATCCTTTTGGGTTTCATCTAAGCGACCTATGGCAATAATGTATTTTTCAGGTTTTTCTAGCGGGTTAGGCGCATTTGCCTTATCATTAATGTTGTTAAAGTCTACGTAGTTATAGATGGTTTGTACCTTATCTTGATCGTCTGGGAAATGTGTTATAAACTGCTGTTCCATTTCTTTACAAATGGTAATTACTTTTGAATAATTATTTAGTTCGTGTATTCTCTTAAGGTTTTTTACGTAGTTGTGTCGGTTAATATGGTTAAGGCTAAAATGATTATATATAATTGTTTTTTTATCAGTTAATAAATGTTTGTATTTCATTAAACACATCCCGTAATCAACAATAACATCAGCCTGTTTTAATGTTTTTTGTATGTTAAAAGCAAATAGAATGCGACGTACATTTACTAAAACAACTTCTTCAATAATCTTTAGGAATAAGGGGAGTCTTTGTTTTAGCCGTTTTGATCGTAGACTATTTAATAAGTTACTGCCAACAATGTATTTTATTTCTACGCTATGAGGTATTTGGTCTAGAAGCAACTCCGAATCAACGGTTTTATAAAGTATAATCAGCCGGATTTTAAATACATCCGTGCTTATGTGTTTAAAAATTTGAATTAAAGTTGTTTCGATGCCTCCTGTTAAAAAGGTTCCGCAGTAAAAATCAATACGTTTTTTAGTCATTATCCAAACCTTTTAGAGCCTTAATCCTTTTTTCAAGCATTACTTCTTGTAATAGTTTATCATTAGCCAGTAAATGGCTTCTATCATTTTCGGGATGATACAAATGGTAACAAACCGCAGCCCCTTTAAAATTAACTCGTTTTATTCCTAAATTCATTAAACGCGCTGCCATATCACTGTCCTCTCTACCCCATCCCGTGAATCGTTCATCAAAACCATTAATAGCTTGTAAGTCAACTTTCCATATGCCCATATTTGCTCCTTTAACACTTTTGAGTGGTGATTGTGAACCTTTTACAAGTTTGTAAAAAATGGGAATGTAAAGGCTATTTAGTTTATTAGATACTCCTTTGTTGCATGGATTTATTAGAATGCTTTTTGTGTTTAGTAATTGAGTGGTGTATGTTTCTGATAACAACGCCCTACTACCCATAAAATAGGTTCCTTCTGTTGCTCGTTTTTGATAGTTTTTAATAAAATGTTTGTGGATAATAATATCACCATCAATAAATACTAGAAAATCAGCGCTAGATTTTTTTATAGCTTCATTTCTACTTTTTGCTAATCTAAAACCTTTGTCCTCAATCCATGAGTGAATTAGAGGAGTTGAAAATTGTTTTTGAAAACTCTGTATCAATTTAGCTGTTTCGCTAGTAGATCCATCATCGGCAATAATCACCTCCTTAGGTAAAACGCTCTGTTTTAGTACACTCATCAGCACTAATTCAAGCGTATCTGGTCGATTATAGGTCGATATAATAAGTGATATGGTAGGTCGTGTCATTTCTTTATCTTCTTGTAATTCTCAAACGTAAATAAGCCATTGGGGAAACATAGTTTCTCAATGAAAGTTATTATTTTATATTTGGTGCGTTCGTGTTTGTGGTTGGCTTTGCGACCTAATTTATTGCTGTAATTAAGTTGATTAGCCCAATTAAACTCATTCAATCGATTGGCCATCACCTTAGGA
>QKIO01000022.1 GCA_003251015.1 Bacteroidales bacterium | reverse complement strand
AGGGTTGAATCCTTTTAGTTCGTTGAAGAATGTTGTTTTGAAACAGATTGCGGAAGTCCAAGCTAAACTATCTCTAAGTGAATTGATGAAATAGTCATTTACCGGACCTATCCAATTTTCGCCTAGGAGCATGGGAGGTGCGTCCATCTTTAATTTAAGCCTGTTGTTGTGAAGTATTTCGTAGGCGGTACCCATCCATTTAGCCTCAGGGAATTCGTTAATAATGTTGCTTAAGTTTTCTAGGTGAAATGGATACCAAAGGTCGTCACCGTCGATAAATGCAATATAATTACCACTGGCTTTTTGTACACCATAATTTCTTGCTATTGCAGCGCCACCATTTGATATGCTAAATAGTTTTATTCTTTCTGATTTTATCGCCTCCACTATTTCCAAACTATTGTCAGTAGAGCCATCGTTTACCACAATAACCTCATAGTTGGTAAATGTTTGAGCCAAGACGCTGCGAAGTGTGTTGGCTATGTTCTCGGCCTTGTTATAGAGGGGTATTACAACTGAAAAGTAAATCATTGGGACATGTCTTATAATTGCAAAGGTTTTGTGATGGGTGCAGCCTGCTTTGCCCATTATTAGCAACGAAAGTATAAAACTTTTAAATATATTCGCAATTAATTATTCTCATTAACTCATCCAAGGTGTTTCAATTCCTCAAGAATAGTGATTTATTTAAAACAACTATAAAAAACTCAATTCAGGTTTTTGTTCGTTTTGTGATTGGCATTCTGCAAATTAAAATAGTGGCTACTTTTGTAGGGCCAAGCGGCATGGCTATGGTTAGCCAATTGCAAAACAGTCTTCAAATAGGTTTGAATTTTAGTAGCTTGGGCTTTAATAATGGGGTTGTAAAGTATCTGTCGCACTATCACTATTCACAATCGAGGAAACAGTTAATTATATCCACCAGTTTGCTTGCGGTTACTACCATTTCTTTATTTCTGGGACTGATCATATTTATCTTTCCAGATTTTTTTGTGCTTCATGTTTTTAATTCGCGAGAATATATTGACGTGGTAAAATACTCTGGAGTGCATTTGTTTGTTATGTCCTTGTTGAATCTTTTCCTTTCTATATTGAATGGCACTAAGCAGTTACGTTACTTTGTTTTCTTAAATGTTTTTGCCTCCCTGACTGGTTTTGTTGTGGTTTTTATCGCAGTCTATTATTTTAAATTGTTAGGTCTGTTGTGGGTACAAAATCTTTATGGAATTATTGCTTTTATCCTAGTCGTATTTCTCTTTAGGAAGATGTATTCTAAACTGAAATTAACCTTTTCTCTAGTCGTTTTAAAACGTTTAAGTAATTATAGCTTAATGGCCATTGTGTCTGGCGTATTATCGCCCCTTACTTTTATTGTTATTCGTAACGCTATTGTGAAACACACTTCGTTAGATGATGCAGGCTTGTGGGACGGGGCAAATAAAATAAGTACCAACTATATAATGTTGGCTTCGATGTCTTTTAGTTATTATTTTTTACCTACTTTCTCAAGTTTAACATCAAGTATTGCCATTCGGCATGAAGTGAAGAAAGCGTTTAAACTTATTATTCCTCTCTTGATTTTGGGTGGTTTAGTGTTTTTCTTGACGCGTCAGCTTATGGTTGATTTGCTTTTTTCTGTAGAATTCACAGGCATGGTGCCTCTGCTTAAATGGCAGATTATTGGAGATGGATTTAAGGTGTTGAGCTGGGTGTTGGGTGTTTTGCTGATCGCAAAAGAGAAAACGAGTTTTTATATTGGAACTGAGTTTGTCTCTGTGGGATTACAAATTGCATTCGTCTATCTCTTGGTGCCCCTTATGGGTATTGAAGGTAGCACCTTGGCTTATTGTTTAGAAAATGTCATTTATTTTGCTGTATTGTGTGTGTTGTATTATTACATCTGGGGACGGTCTGATGGGTAAATTCTCAAATTAACCCTTCATCCGAGAAACTATAATAGGTGTTATTAGCCACTATGATATGGTCTAATACAGGGATGTCCATTATCTTACCCACTTCTCGCATTCTTTTAGTTATCTCTCTATCAGCATCACTGGGTTTGCAGTTGCCCGATGGGTGATTGTGGTACAAAATAATGGATGAGGAGAGGTTTTCTAGCGCCACTTTCATTATTAAGCGGATGTCCATCACTGTACCAGAAATACCGCCCTGACTGATCTTCTGGCGATGAATGACATTGTTGGCTCTGTTGAGTAATAGTACCCAGAATTCTTCGTGAGGTAAATCACTCATAAGATGACTCAAAACCAAATAGGCATCTCGGCTCGTTATTATTTTGGGGCGTTGCTCGGGTTCTTCTATTTTGCGGCGGCGCCCTAATTCTAAGGTGGCAACAATGCCAATGGCTTTCGCTTCGCCTACGCCGTGATAACGCGATTTTAATTCCGAAACACTTTTTTTACCTAGTTCTGATAGATTGTTGTTGCAATCGCGGAGTATTTTGCGAGCCAGTTCTACTGCACTTTCTTTAGCGCTTCCAGAGCCTAATAAAATAGCGAGTAATTCGGCGTCCGATAGTGAGGATATGCCTTTGGCAATTAATTTTTCGCGTGGACGATCTTCCAGTGCCCACTCTTTAATACTCAGGTGTTGATATGCTTCCATCTATCAAAAAATAAATAAAAGATAACAACTCTTGACGATAAAGTAAAGGGGTAAACAAAAAAAGCCCTCCATAAATGGAGAGCTTATAATCAGTAGTCCGTAGGGGAATCGAACCCCTGTTACCAGGATGAAAACCTGGCGTCCTAACCCCTAGACGAACGGACCCTGTTGCTTAATTAAGCAATTTTGTTAATATGTCTAGCTAATTTAGATTTTAAATTAGAAGCTTTATTTTTGTGAATTACGTTTGTCTTAGCTAATTTATCTAACATAGATACTACCTTTGGATAAAGCTCAGTTGCAGTAGCCTTTTCAGTAGAAGCTCTTAACTCTTTTACTGCATTACGTGCAGATTTAGCGTAATATTTATTGTGAAGTCTTTTCTTCTCAATCTGACGAATTCTCTTTTTTGCTGATTTATGATTTGCCATCGTAGTACAAATAAAATTGTTAACTTTCGTTATTTAGTAGTCCGTAGGGGAATCGAACCCCTGTTACCAGGATGAAAACCTGGCGTCCTAACCCCTAGACGAACGGACCTTAATGCATTTTGAACAAGTGTTTGTTTCTCAAATGCGGATGCAAAGATATATCTAATTCAATTTTTACCAAACTTTTTGGGCAAAAAAATAGAAATATTTTTCATCTTCATTCTTTGTGGTTTGCTTATTAAGACTTTAGCTTGTTTCTCTTTTTTGTGTGTGTTGTTCTATTGTGTGTGATGATTAAAATTCGTTACTTTGTATCAGTGTGAAAAGTGGAAAGATTTGGCTGATTGCAACCACTCAAAAAAAGTGCTAAAACGCGTTCTGCGAAACACCATTTTCACCTATCTGTATTTATCTTTTATTTTACTCTTAAGTAATTAAGGGTGTTAACTAATATGTGTTATGGGATATTTATTTACCTCTGAATCGGTGTCTGAAGGGCATCCAGATAAAGTAGCCGATCAAATTTCTGATGCAATTCTTGATGATTTATTAAGCCAAGACCCAGAGTCTAAGGTAGCTTGCGAAACGCTTGTTACAACTGGGTTGGTGGTGTTGAGTGGGGAAGTTAAAACCGAAGGGTTTGTATCTACTCAAAAAATAGCTCGCGAAGTAATAAAGCGCATTGGATATAATGATGGTGCTTATATGTTTGATTCTGGATCGTGTGGCGTTATTTCGGCCATCCATGAGCAAAGCGAGGATATTAATCGAGGTGTAGAGCGCGCCACTGAAGATGAGCAAGGTGCTGGTGACCAAGGTATGATGTTTGGGTATGCGTGTCGCGATACCGAAGATTATTTGCCGTTGCCATTGTATTTATCTCATTTGTTATTGAAAGAATTAGCGGCTCTTCGTCGTGAAAATAGGGAGATGACTTACTTGCGTCCAGATTCAAAAAGTCAGGTGACTATTGAATACAACAATGACAATACGCCTCTAAAGGTGCATACGATTGTGGTGAGTACACAGCATGACGAGTTTGATGCTGAAGAGCCTATGTTAGCCAAGATTAAGGAAGATGTACGTTCTATTCTTATTCCTCGTGTGATGGCTTTGTTGCCTCAAGCGCAACAGCATTTATTCTCTGATTTTATTTTACATGTGAACCCAACTGGTAAATTTGTTATTGGTGGTCCTCATGGTGATACAGGTCTTACAGGTCGTAAGATTATTGTAGACACCTATGGTGGTAAGGGTGCACATGGTGGTGGTGCTTTTAGTGGCAAGGATAGTTCTAAGGTGGATCGTTCTGCAGCTTATGCAACGCGTCACATTGCTAAAAACCTTGTGGCTGCAGGTGTGGCTGATGAGATTTTAGTGCAAGTAGCATACGCTATTGGGGTTGCAAAGCCAGTAGGTTTGTATGTAAATACGTATGGCACTTCAAAACTAACGTTAACTGATGGTGAAATAGCTGATAAAGTGAATGAGTTATTCGACATGCGTCCTGCTCACATTATCAAACGTTTTGGGTTGAAGAATCCTATCTTTTTACCTACCGCTGCTTATGGTCACGTAGGGCGTAAGCCGTATAAAGCCAATGTGGAGTTTCGTAAAAATGGCCAAGTAGAAGTAAGAGAGGTTGAGTTCTTTACGTGGGAGAAGTTAGATTATGTTGATGTAATTAAAAAAGCATTTAAACTTTAATCACTCCTCGTAACTTATATACAAAGAAAGCCCTTTAGAACATCGTTTCTAAAGGGCTTTCTTATTTAGCGTTATTCATCACAAGCATCCTCTTCTTCTACCTGAATGGTTGCTGTGATTATGCCATGGCGTATCATGTCTAACTGTTTGGCGGCTTCTTTGCTCACATCTATTATTCTACTTTTGCTATGTGGTCCGCGGTCGTTAATGCGTACACGCACGCTTTGCTGGTTGGTTATGTTGGTGACCTTTACCAGCGTTCCAAAAGGGAGGGTTCTGTGTGCAGCTGTAAGTAGGCTTGCTCTGTATCGCTCACCACTTGCTGTTTTGGCTCCTTCTAATCGTGAAGAGTAATACGATGCTTTTCCTGTTTCTACGAAGGTGCTATCTTGATTTTGGGCTGTGAGATTGCTCCCAACTATTATTAAATAAAACAATAGCGCTATTCGCATATTTTGGCTTAGTTTATTTTAGCAATACCACCCGACACGATAAATTTCATCACCTCAGCCGAGTTGGCATCTAATGGTTTGATGTTTTCTGTGGGTACCAAGTATAATTCGCCAAGCATGCCGTACGAACTGGGCAAGTAAACGGCTATTTTATCGTGTACACCAAGGTGACTCAAATCGTTTGCGGTCATAAAACCCAAGCGGTTCATGATCCCTTCCTTATCTAGTTGCACCATAATAGGGGTGTCGAATTTGCGGTCTTTCCCTACGAAAGCCGAAAACAGGTCTTTTATAGAGGTGTAGATGACTTTTAT
>QKIO01000242.1 GCA_003251015.1 Bacteroidales bacterium | reverse complement strand
TTTATAATTTACAGTGTCAAGCGGTAGAACGCATCTCAACTATTGAGCCTAATCACCATTCCACCAAACACAAAGCGGGACTAATGCGCACCATCATTGCGTTTGGTCTTTGTACGGCCTTACGTCCGATTGAGTTGCACGCCATACCCACAATTTAGTTAATTTAACCTTTAAGTATTTAGAGCATAGTGCACTTTATATCACACCACCCAAAGTGAAGTCTTAAACACAAAGGCAACACAAACCATTGGGGCGTGCCCCTTCGGGTCGGGCTATCCGTTGCAAGTCCTCGCTCGTGCCTCACTGCGGGCTTTCCACTGCTATCCCTCACGCACATTAAATCCACAGCCAATCGTTTAATAGGTAAGCACAAGCCACCAGTTAAAAACTGCAGGGGTTCATAAAACCCATAATTACCCCCCTGTAAATTTGCAGCACCCAAAAACAACCCGTGTTTACCCCCCTGCAACATGCAGCACCCAAAAACAACCCGTGTTTACCGCCCTGCAAAATGCAGCACCCAAAAACAACCCGTGTTTACCCTCCTGCAAAATGCAGCACCCAAAAACAACCCGTGTTTACCCTCCTGCAACATGCAGCACCCAAAAACAACCCGTGTTTACCCTCCTGCAAAATGCAGCACCCAAAAACAACCCGTGTTTACCCTCCTGCAAAACCGCAGCGACATAAACGCCCCCTTACACAACTCCCTGCAAAAAACCTAAACCTAACCAAAACTTACTACTCATCCACAAATAGAGCTTTGTCAAGTAAAATCAGATCGAAATTCCGATCATTATCTCAACGTTGAAACCACGCTAAGCAATAGAAAACCTCGAATTACGTTCTGATTAGCTGCAAATTGGGTTAATACAACGTTCACAAAATCCTTTAAAGACATTTTAGTCTTTAAAGGTGGAATCATTTTTTATTTCAAACATTTCACTTACATTTGCCCCCGAATTGGTTTATGAGGTGATACACTTTACCTCATAATGTAAAAGGGAATGCCGTTTAAATCGGCAACAGTTTCCGCTGCTGTAAGTTTCGATTTCTTTCATTAGAAATAGTATGCTTTGAGTCACACAAGCCACTGTCAACAACTCCTTTATGAGTGATGGGAAGGCGATTCAAAGTCGAGATAAGTCAGAAAACCTGCCAAATCAATCTAATTGTTCATGGTATTCGGAATAAATACTTGGCAAATACATCATGCGTGTATTTTCTACATCCGTTTTCAAGAGCAGTTTTTAATCGTTATAAAAGAATGATGAATAAAAAACTGTGGGTTTGTGTCTTCTTATTTATGCCTTACGTGGCCTCTGCCATTGAAAGCATTAGGGATACTATGCATATTGATGAGGTGAAGGTATCGGCATTCAGACTAAATCAGCACACCAATGCAGATAAAGTCGATAAAATAGACTCTGCATTTATAACACGCTATGCAAATCTCGATTTATCTTATTTACTTGCCAAAACATGTTTAGTCACTATTTCGTCTAATGGCTCTTATGGTAGTTTATCATCGGTTAAGATTAGAGGAGGTGCAGCGGCCAATACGGCAGTGTTGTGGAATGGCATGCCCATTAATTCTTTAACAACAGGAAGTGCCGATATATCAATGCTTAACGTAGGGGCTTTTGACCAAGTGAAAGTGGTTTATGGGGCTTCTGGTGCTAACTATGGTAGTGGCACAATGGGAGGTGCCATTGAATTAAATAATGTAGGCAGTTTTAAAAAAGGTCAGTCGTTTGAAACAACAATGGAACTTGGTAGCTTTTCAAATTATAGAGGCCGTATCGCTGCAAAAGTCTCCAATTCAAGAGTAAATTATTCGGGACAATTCTTCTCTTCCACAGGTAAAAATGATTTTACCTATGTGGACGATTTTGATTATGGTAAACCTACCAAAATTATAACCAATGCCGAGAATAAAGATTTTGGGACCATTCATAATTTAGGCTTAAAACTGGGTAATCATTACATCACATCGGGTATTTGGTATCAACAAAAAAACCATAACATACCAGGTACTATGGGCGTGGGGTCTTCAACTAGTCATCAAAACCAACGCGACTCCTCGTTAAAAGCTGTTGTGAGCTGGAAAACACTGGTGCGTAACTTTAGGTTTGATGCGTCTACTGGGTTTATTCAAGATGGCTTGAGATATACCAATAGTGGAGAGCAGGCTTCAAATATTGGTTCTAAACGTTCTATCAATTCCTTTTACACCAAATATTATTTTCCTTTTTTAAGCCTAGAAGCAGGGGTGAGGTATAATTATCTGTTGGGTGATGTGTATGCTTACCGCGAGCTCGTGGTGGAGCAGGAAGGTGGTGTTTCGCTATCTGCCATTTATAAACGCCCTATTTATCAATTATCGGCCTCTTTAAATCAAGAGTGGAATACTGTGACATCACCTCCTTTAATGTACTCTTTGGGTAGTGTGATTTATGTTGTGCCTAAGGTGTTAAATGTGAGAATTAAATATAGTACGCATTATCGTCGTCCATCATTTAATGATAGATACTGGAAACCGGGAGGTAATGAAGATTTGTTGGCTGAGCAAGGAGCAAACTTTGAAACGGGTGCTAATTATGCTTTTCATTTGGGAAAACTACCATTTAGCTTGGATGCAAATTACTACCTCACCAATAATACCAATATGATACAATGGGTGCCTCCATTAAAAGCTGAAAACACGAATCGGGTTTTGGCACAGGGTATCGAAACGGGTTTTGAGATGTCCTATCCGTTAAACAAGAAATCAAATTTAAATCTAAGTGGAAAATATGCCTATTCACAAACCACTTATAATAATCCTTTAGCTAATAACTATGGGGATGAACTAGCCTATAAACCTAACCATTTGTTTAGGGGCGGTGTTGAGTATTATAGACCGCGGTGGGATATTAATATAAATAATGCGTTTCAGTCTCAAATGTATAGCAATGAAGGATATAGCATGAAAGCCATTACTTTAACTGATGTAATAATGAATTACCATTTAACCGTAAAAGGTTATGGGATGAATTGTTATTTCAGATGTGAAAATATTTTTGCGTATGCGTATCAAACGGTTTATCGATATGCCATGCCAGGAAGAACAATGTCAATTGGAATTAATCTAAAATTGTAATAAAATGAAAAAGTTTTCTAATGTTTTAGCCCTCTTTATGGCGCTAAGTTTAGTATTTATCTCTTGTGTGAAAGAGGATGATAAAGTAGGTCCTGAGGTGAAAATCTATGAGTCGGCCTATGTTTTAAATGAAGGTTCAGAGAATGGGTCTATCTCTGCAATTAGTTTGAGTGATGGTACTGTAAGTAATGGCATTTTTGAAAAAGCAAATGACAATGTTACATTGAAGAAATATCCTCAATCGATGGCTTTGTATAACAATAACCTTTTAATTGTAGTAACTACAGATACTGGTGATGGATATATTGAGGTTGTTGACAAAACAACATTAAAACACATTACCTCAATTACAGGGTTTTCATACCCTCGTGAAATTACTGTTTCAGGTAATAAAGCCTACGTAAGCAATGGTGCAGCGGCTGGTATGGTTTACTGCATTGACTTGCTTACTAATAAAGTTGTCGGTCAACCAATAGCTGTTGGTGATGGACCAGAAAAGATGGTTGTTTCTAATGGTAAGTTATTTGTGGCTAATAGTGGTGGATACATTCAAAATGAGGCTAGTCTTAAACCAGAGCAATATCAGTCTGTTTCTGTTATTGATTTAGCTACGTTTACGTTGGTGAAACATGTTATTGTTAAGTCTTGTCCAACAGATTTAGTTGTTGATGCAGCTGGAAAAGTTTGGGCGCATTGTAAAGGTGTAGCCGATTATTCTAACTATCCATCTGTGAGTTATAGTAATGCAGCATTGTGTTCTATATCATTAGATTATACAGTAGCCAGCTATGCTTTGGGAGAGATGTCACTTAAAGGTATAAAAAACATTGCCATAAGTAATGATCTAAAAACAATCTATTACATGACCAATGGGGTTTATGCTATGGGTTATGAGGACAAAACCTTACCAAGCACTAAACTTATAGACAAGGTGTTTAATGGCATCGATATAAATCCTGCTGATGATCAAATTTGGGCATGTGATGTAATTAGCTATACGGGCCCAAGTGACGTTGTTGTATATTCAAGTAAGGGAGTAAAGATAGCAACCTACAGTGTGGGTGTGATACCTAATTCTGTGATTTTTAATTAAATTGTTTTGTATTTTTCCAACTTAAAGGCCGGTTTATCCGGTCTTTTTGTGTTTTGGGGTATGCTTGTTTTGTAATATTAGTAGAGGCAAAAGCTGCATTTCCAAAAATGAATAATATCTTTGGTACCGTAAAACAAAAGAGGGGTGTAACCCTGCTATGATATGAGAAAGATGAGATTCACAGGATTATACTTTTTAGCTGTTTTAACGTTTGCATTTACAGCGTGCAAAGAATTTGACGACACCGTGTTAGAAGTTAATCATGGCGCGTTCATTTTAAATCAAGGCACAGAAAGCAGTGCTGTGAGTCAGTATAATTACGAGAATAAATCGTGTGCCAATAATATTTTTAGGAGTAAAAATGGTAATGTGGCACCAGCAACCAGCGGTGCATCCATCGTTATCCGTAAAGGAGGATCTTTCCCGAGTGGTAGAGCTTATGTGGTTGACCGTGGCACTAATACCATACAGACCATCAATATGGCAAACTTTGTTTATGACACTAACTTTGGGGGTTTAAACGCATTGAGACACGTATTGCCTGTTGCTGACGATAAGATGTATGTCACCTCAAGCGATTCGTTGGTTATAGCCATAAATACCACTAATCAGATACATGTTGATACGGTTATAACTGGCAAAGGATCTGGCGCTGGTAAGATGGTACTCATCGGTAAGTATTTGTATGTGGCTAATCAATCAATCAATACGATATCGGTTATTGATATCAGCAAAAATAGTATTGTGTCCACCGTTAAGCTAGAGTTAAGTTCACCAGTAGATATGGTGGTGGATGCCAGCAATGGTATTTGGGTGTATTGTCAAGGTGAGAGTGATGGTTCTAAGTTTGGTTTGGTGCAGGTAATACGTAATTTTAATACGGGCATTTTGGCACATACTACAAAAACAATAACTGGTGTTTCGCATGGCAATAGCGAAAACTGTTTAGCCCTTTCGTTGGATTTAACCACCTTGTATTTTGTTAACGGTAAAGTAGTGAAAATGAGTGTTTATACTACCGATACTACCTTACCAGAAACAGGTTTGTTAGGTGCTGAATATAAAAATACGGTCTTTACTAGCCTTGCTACCGATAGTAAAACGGGTTACTTATACTGTGCACAATCTAATGAAGGTGCCAATGGTAAGTTGTTTATCTTTAATAACACGCACAAAACAACAGCCACATTAATAGAGCAGTATGAAGTTGGTATTCGTCCTGTGTCGATGGCGTTTAACTATTAACCTAAGTTGTGTTTTCTTGTAAAGCACACTAAATATATTTTAAGAGGATGCAGTCGTAATTGATTGCATCCTT
>QKIO01000142.1 GCA_003251015.1 Bacteroidales bacterium | reverse complement strand
AAAAAAAAAGCAGCTAAGATGATGGTCTTAACTGCTCAATTTATTTTTAAACGTAAACGTTTTAGTTTTTAATGGCCATGATGCGGCTGATGTATTTCCCCAGTATATCAAACTCAAGGTTGACGATGGTACCTTCTTTAATCTGATGAAAATTGGTAAAATTATAGGTGTAAGGAATGATAGCCACCGAAAAACGGTCGTCTTTGCTGTTACACACGGTTAAACTAACCCCATTTACACAGGCTGAGCCTTTTTCTACGGTCATATAACCTTGTGCGGCTTTTTCTTTATCAACCTCATACTGAAACGTAAACAACCAGCTGCCTTCTGTTTCTAAAACCTCAATACATTTAGCCGTTTGATCCACGTGCCCTTGAACAATATGACCATCTAAACGGCCATTCATAATCATGCTACGCTCCAAATTGACCTTGTCACCTACCTTTAAAAATCCAAGGTTCGACTTATCAAGCGTTTCTTGAATGGCCGTTACGGTATATTGGCTACCATGAATATCTACTACCGTTAAACACACGCCATTGTGAGCAATGCTTTGGTCAATTTTTAACTCGTTGGTAAACCCACATTCCAAGGTAAGATGGAGGTTTCCTTTGTCTTGCTTTAATTCCACTACGGTAGCGGCTTCTTCTACTATCCCTGAAAACATTTCGAAACTATTTTTTGTTTGTACCAATCTTAACTATACGAAGCTGCTAAATTAATTTAAAATATTGAGCTGCGAAATTGAGCACTCTCTTTTTCCGATAAACCGATTGTTTTAGTAATTTCGACCAATAAGAAATAGCAGCCATGATAACCGTAAAAACAAGTTACCTAGGAGACTTACGTACCGAGAACACCCATGTTCAATCGGGTTCTGTAATTATTACCGACGCGCCAGTTGACAACCGAGGCAAGGGCGAGGGATTTTCGCCCACCGACTTATTAGCCACTGCCTTGGGCAATTGCATCATGACCATTATGGGCATCAAAGCCATGGATAATGGCATCGACTTGGTGGGTACAACCTTAAACATCACCAAAATAATGGCAAGCGACCCACGTCGTGTTTCAGAAGTGGTGATGGAATTTAATTTCCCGCAAAAGAATTACACCCTTGAGCAAAAACAGCTTATCGAAAGTGTAGCGGGCACTAGTCCCGTGCCTTTAAGTGTACATACAGGTTTAAAACAAACCATTCTATTTAATTGGTAATCCATCGTTAATGATATTAGTTACAGGAGGTACCGGATTAGTTGGTTCACATTTACTGCTTGAGTTGGTCAAACAAGGTCAACCGGTACGTGCGCTGTGCCGTAACACCAGCTCTAAAAAAGATGTGGAGGCGCTGTTCGACTTTTATCAAGCCAAAAACCTTTATAAGCATGTGCAGTGGGTGATTGGTGATGTGCTCGATTACTTTTCATTGGTGGAGGTACTCAAAGAGGTAACCGTGGTTTACCACTGTGCCGCCATGGTATCGTTCAAACCAAGCGACCGCGCCGAGATGTTTGAGATTAATGTGGAAGGCACCGCCAACCTTGTTAATGCCTGCATTGATAAACACATTGCGAAATTCTGTTTTGTGAGTTCTATTGCCACCCTCGGCAAATCGATGGATGATGGGATGATTGATGAAACGTGTTATTGGCAAAACGACGATAACCATTCGGTGTATTCGCAAAGTAAATTTAGAGCCGAAATGGAAGTGTGGCGTGGCACCAAAGAGGGCCTTAATGCCATTATTGTAAACCCATCGGTTATTATTGGTGCGGGCAATAAGCAACGAAGCACTGGTCAACTCCTACAAAAAGTGGCTAAAGGCATGCGTTTTTACACTGCAGGAGCTACTGGATTTGTGGCTGTTGACGATGTAGTAACGGCTATGATTACCCTAACTCAAGGCCCAACAACTAACGAACGGTACATCATCAATGGCGAAAACTTGAGTTATCTTCAGTTTTTATCGCTGGTAGCAAAGGCTTTTGGCGTTAAAGCACCACACATCAACGCCACCCGTGTGATGACATCACTGGCCTGGCGTTTAGAACGTTTGAGGTATTACCTCACAGGTAAGGCACCCAGTTTCACCAAAGAAACGGCACGTACCTCGCAAAACAAATCCAGGTATTCATCAGCCAAAGTGCAACAAGCCATTGACTTAATACCCACACCCATTGAGCAAGCTGTTTGGTCGTCGGTGAAATATTTGAATGAGGTTGGTTAAAAAACGGATCCACACAGTTATTCCCTCCTCAAAATAATGAGCACAAACGTTGCTTGGCAAGATTTTTATTTTTGGTTCAATCAGGCCTGGTTTCTATTTAATTTGAGTCAAATAGGTGACCAGTTATATGCTGCTTAATTTAATGCACTTGTACTAACTAAAAGATCACGTATTAAAAAAGTCAAATTTGGAGAATCTTAGCATTTTTGTTTTTTTAAGTTTATTTTAAATATTTTCGTTAGACAGTTACATTAATAACCCCATGATCACACGTCTATTAATCATTATAGTTAGCTTTTTTATAAGTTTTAATACTTATAGTAACACTCCAATTAGAGAAGTTACTTTTGAGAAACTAACTTCCAAAGATGGTTTGTCGCAACACGATGTGCTTAATATATTTAAAGATTCGCGGGGTTACATGTGGTTTAGCACCCTAGATGGACTTAATAAATATGATGGGTATAGCTACAAAATACTGCGCTCCAATGCAATAGCAGGCAAAGGCATAACCTCTAACATGGTGCGTAAAGTAGTGGAAGATCATGATGGTAACATTTGGGTGGCATCCATCAATAAAGGCATTAGCATTAACAACACCGTCACCCAAGAAATAGTACCTATTTGTAATACCAACGAAACCCCAAATTTAATCACCAACAATCGAATTAATGATGTTATCTGTGATTCTAAAAATCGAATCATCATAACCACTCCCAAAGGAATTAGTATTATTCAACGAGATAAAAAGGGGATCATTAATATACAGAAAATTGCAGCTAAACCCTTAGCTGGTAAAGAGATATTCTCTCCTTATTTTGGCAAACTTATCGAAACAAGTCGTGGCGAGTATTTATTTACGAGCGAACATGGTATTTATCGGTTAGAAACAGACATTATTATGTAATTGAGAATGAAAACCCCAATAGAATCATTCGACTAACCAACACTGTTAGAGATCAAAACTTTAAGTTATACTCTGACTACACGCGCATTAAACAGGTAGTCTCCAATTTCATGAACAATGCGGTTAAGTTTACCCATGTGGGGAGTATTGAACTAGGTGTAAAAATAGAAGAGGCAAACCTATTGATCTATGTAAAAGATACAGGACGAGGCATCTCAGAAGAAAACATGAATTTATTATTCACACGTTTTGCAAAGATCATAAGCAGCCAATATAAGGTATTGGAAGGGTTAGGCATTGGTTTGTCTATCTCCAAACGTATTGCAATTGAACTTGGAGCTGATATAGTAGCCACATCTAAGGAAGGTGAAGGTTCCCTGTTTATATTGGTGATACCTATTAACAAGGTGATTATAACAACATAAACTAAAAAAGGGCTAAACCCAATGGATTTAGCCCCTTAAAGAAAAATATTTCGTATTTATTTTACGATTATTTTTTCTGTAAACTGAGTTTGAGCATTGGTGATTTGTAAAAAGTAAATGCCTTTAGCAAAGGTCGACAAATTAAGCGTCACTGTATTGCTTGAGGACAAGGTCTCTTGATGAGAAAAAACCAATGTTCCATTACTATTGCACAATTGAATCAACACCTTATCCTGCTTATCGGCAAACGTGATGGTAACAAGTCCATTTGTTGGATTTGGATAAATTTGAACATCACTCGTCTTAGCCTCAACTGCTTTGGTAGCAATTTGAGCTGCTTTTCTGATCACATAATTCTTACTTGTTTTACCATCTTCAGACACAACGGTTAAAACAGGCTCTGTATCTAAATTCAGTTCTACTTCATTCACTTGCTGTTCAACGCCATTCACAAGGCTACTTGCCATTTTTGAGGTGACATAAGAGGTTTTTAATTTGGATGGAAACGTAGAATTACGAGATGACACAAAAGCAACACCCGCTTGTTCATCAATCACGAAATTAAGCTCTCCCCTCAAGTCGATAATTTTTTTAAGTTTAGCTTCTGATTGTGGCAAATCACGTTTCAATTCTACAGTCCACATGCTAGCCGAACTACCATTCTGTGCTGTAACAATATAAGTAGATAGGCTATTAAAATCATTAGCTGTTTGACCACTTACTTGCACCACATTATTCAACTTGGCATACGCACCAGACGACACCGTAAAATTTGCTCTTAGTTGTTTACTATTAAAACTCCAAGGAACTTCTACCGTAATATGTTTATTGACACCATCAATAGTACTACTATACTGCAAAGGCAAGTTGTATGAAAGAATAGCCGTTTCTGAGGAAGGCTGAGCAACGGTTGCACTAACAGTCCACTCGCCTACACTTTGTCCATTTTGGGCTACCACATTATATTTAATAGGATGACTTAAATCAACCACAGAATTAGCTTCTTGAAGTTGATTGTTTAAGTACGCTTTGCCTTGGTTGGTCAATGAAAATCTAGGTTGAATCTGCTTTAAGTTAGTGCCAAAAGGCACTTCCAGTAGAATTGTTTTGTCTAATTCACTAATAACCGTTGAAGCACCATTTACCGCATAACTAACAAATCGACTCGTACTAGCCGCTGGTTCAACATTAATTTTAACCCTATAAACATCAAAAGTAACACCATCTTCAGCCACCACCTTATAGACGATTTCTTTTGTGTAATCAACGGGGTTATACACCTGTCTAAGCCCATTAAGATAAACCTTGCTTTTAATATTAATACTTAAATAACAAAATGCATTACTTAAATCAGTACCATAGGGAACATTTAGGTTAATCACATTATTTTCTATAAAGCCATTAACCCAGATATTATTAAATTGCACGCTATAATTAAAGAATTTAGCGGGCACAGAAGAAGGTGGTTGATAATGAAAAATAACACGGTAATCAGCGCGTGTGCCGTCTTCTGCTAGTATGGAAATACTATTATCATAGTTAAAATCCTTTTTCAGAAAGAAACTCTCCTGATTAGGATATGGATTTGACTTAGAGTAATAATTAAGCACAGTAGATCCAGCGTTTGTAACGATATTACAATTGTAAGCGAATTCTGTTTTTTTAGGGGCATTGAAAGGCAGATCCACATGAATCTCTCTGGTTTCATTATTTATACTATAAGCTGTGGCGCTAGTATTAAGATAAGAAGCACCATTAGGCTGTTCATAGGTATAATTAAAATGCAACACAGAAACTGAACTTGATGCTTTAGTAATTTGAGTTGCCACTTGAGTGACCTGAACGAGGTAGTCTTTTGTCACGTTACCAAGCCCAGATTTAACACTATAAACAAGGTTAGAAATAAAATTATTTTGTGTGATACCGTTTTGTTGAATTACCCCATTAACATAAACCTTTGAACCGTACGATGATTGAAAATTTGCAACTAAAGGCAC
>QKIO01000351.1 GCA_003251015.1 Bacteroidales bacterium | reverse complement strand
TATTGCGCAAGTTTTAAAAATTAATGGTTCCGTTAAGGATAAGTTATCAAACGAGGTTTTACCGTTTGTAAATATTAGTATTTTAGATGAGGCTCTTAAAGGCACTTGCTCTAATGTGGATGGCGATTTTGAGCTGGATGTAACCCAACTGTACTCGTTTGGTTTTTTCGTCCTTGTCCTATAAAACCGATACCGTTATTGTGTCATCTGTGTTGCCAGCTGTGACTTATCTATCTCCAAGTCCCATTCATTTAAAAGAGGTGAGTGTATCGTCCGCCAGTTATTCACGCTATTTGTTAGATAAGTGTTTTACGAAATTAATTAACGAGGATGGCCATAGGGATGACAGCTCTTCCTTCTATCGTCAAATAACTTATAACGATGCTGTCCCTACCGAATTTCAAGAGATTGTGTTTTCCAACATAATAAATTCTTTTCGTGTCGTTGAGTCGAGCATTGTTCAAGGTCGCTACTCTTCCAAAAAAGACGCGTTTTATCATTTTAGGAACTTCACGTTATTCACTAATTGTTTTAGTTTGTTTAATTGGGATGCTGAAAAGGGTTTTGTTTACGCCATCGATCCATCACTAGCGGTTAGATTAACCAAACAGTTTATTCAAGATGGAAGGCGTATTGCCGAAGTACTTATTCTTAATCCAAGCAATAATAATCGATATTCATTTTTAATTGATGAGGATGATTTTGCCTTGTTGGAACTAAATCAACAACTCAACGATTTTAAGATTGATATGCCTTTTAGTCATAAGGTAAAGTCATCTATCCGTACTCTGAAGGTGAGTTTTAAACAATTGGCAGATGGCCGCTGGAGAGTTAATCGTGTAGATGTGGATTTGAATAATGAAGTAAGTTTTGCGCTGAAAACGCGTAATTTCCATATCGTGTCACACACCTTTTTCTATGATTATAAAAGCTCTGTTACCAAAGACGCAAAACAGCGTGAGTTTGTGAAATCAGACCGAGAACAAATTGATAAATGCGCCTATGACGCCTCTTTTTGGCAAGCTAATCCCATTTTCAAACGAACGGCCGAAGAAGAAGAAATCATCGAAGGTTTTACAAAGTCTAATTCGTTTGGGTCGATATATAAGAAGTAAAACTCTTTCGTTGATTATGGCAAAGCTGTCGTAATCTTACACTTAAACAATGCCTGAATGTGTTAGTTTTGATGTTTGAGTTGGTTTTGCTTGTTGCAAATGATTGTCAGGCTAGTTAGTATGCAAGGTTTTGGACTGATAAGATGTTAATATTACACAATAAATATAAAATTTTATAATGTATTGTTTCTAATACTTTCGCATCTTGCAATCCTAATATTTAGTGTGGCATTTAGATTAACTCAGTGTTAAGTATACGTTTTGTTTAAACTTAGCTCTTGTATTTGAAAGTTTAAAAAAAAATAAGTATGAAGTATTTTTTGCTTGCAGTAATTTGTTTGGGAGCTTTAGTAAGTTCCTGCCAAAAAGGTTCGGGAGAAGGTGGCAAGGCGACTATTACAGGAACGGTGATGATTCATGAATATAATTTTAATTTCACAGTTAAAAGGGCTGTGTATCCAGGGGCTGATGTGGATGTGTATATTATTTATGATGGTGATGAAGAAGTGTTTTATGGCGATAAGGTAAGCACTAGTCATAATGGCAAGTATGAATTTAAGTATTTACGTGAGGGTGATTACACCATTTTTGCCTACACAAAAGATCCATCCATAGACTATAACAATAGCTCTCAAAAACTACCTGTTTTTAGAAAAGTTAGTATCACTTCAAGTAGTCAGGTGGCTACCTTAGATACCATCATCGTGCTTAAATAAAGGTAAATGATGATGAGAATATTACGTGTGCTTATTATATGCCTTTGTGGATTTGCCAATTCGCTTGTCGCTCAGCAACGAGAGGATTTTCAAACATGGTATAACGGAACCATAGGTGGCGAACTGTTTAAGAAAATTGATTATTCCATAGAGCCAGAGCTTCGTACTTTCGAAAATTCTGGGCAGTTAAGTAGTTTTCTAACCGAGTTTAGTCTGTCCACTAAAGTGCTAAAAACATTTGATTTGGGGGGAGTCTATCGATACGCCATCGATTATGAAAAACCAGAGTATAACAAACGGGTGAATCGATTTGGCGTTTATGCAAAATTTAAATACTCTACTGGCAAATTTGACTGGGCATATAAAGGCCAATTACAAAGTCAGTATACGAATTATTATTCGTCAGAAGATGGTCAGATTCCTGATGTAGGACATCGCCATAAGTTTAGTGTAAAGTATGAGCGTAAGAAAAATTTTGTAAACCCGTCAATGGGTATTGAATATTACTTTAGCTTATCGCCAGCAAAAGATGTGGGTGAATGGAAGCAACGGTGGTATGTGAGTCTAGAGAAAGACTTTACTAAACGCACTTCAGGTGCATTGTCTTATCGTCGACAAACAGAGTACAATGTAGCAGAACCAGAGATTGTGAATGTGTTGTATTTTGGCATTGAGTACAAGTTAGATAAGAAAAAGAAAAAATAGAGCATCAAACAAATTAGTTATGGATGATTTAGAAAAAACATTAAGCAGTTTTAGTCCCATATCGCTTAAAGAGATGGATAAAGTGGCATTAATGAATAGGGTAGATACTAAATTTGTGGTCTCATTCAATGATTTACCGTTGATACTAGACGAATTAAGGGCAGATTATAAAACGTTGGAAATTGATGGTTTACGAATTCATCCCTATAAAACGAGTTATTTTGATACCGAAGGATTTTTATGTTTGGGCAACATCAAAATGGCAAATCTAATAGGTATAAGATTAGACAACGTGAGTATATTCTGAGTAAGATAAATTTTTTAGAAATAAAATTTAAAACCAACAAGGGACGTACCATCAAAAAACGCATCAAAATACAAGATGAAATAACCAATTTTTCTGAACGTGAACATGATTTTTTAAATACACATTCCCCATTGGCGAGTGATAAATTAGAATTGAAGTTATTAAATCATTTTAAACGAATTACCTTAGTTAGCGATACCGAACGGTTAACCATCGATAGTGATTTATCTTTTACAGATTTAGAAGGCAAACAAAAATCGTTTCCTGAAATTGTGGTTGTAGAATTGAAACAGGCCTCATATACCTTGGCATCAAAAGCCATGCAAGCAATGAAAAAAAGAGGGGTACGTCCCGAGTCTTTTAGTAAATACTGTATTGGTACGGCTTGCTTAAACACAGGTATTAAGTCTAATATGTTTAAACGAAAATTAGCGTTAGTAGAAAAAATAAAGTTAAATCACATAAATATTTAGAAGATGGAAATGGAATTGGGCACTTTACTGGCAAGCATTCGGATATTTGATATCAAATTAATCAATTGGGAAGATTTTATTGAACTTATTGTAAGGTTCTCTTTTAATTTAGCTGTTTCGGTAGTTTTAGTGAGGGTGTTGTATTATCAAACATCCAAAAGAAAAGACTATTTATTTACATTTTTATTAATTAGTACCACTGTTTTTCTACTGTGTTTCTTGCTCGAAAGTGTGAAGCTAGAGCTAGGATTTGCCCTTGGTTTGTTTGCCATTTTTGGGATAATACGGTATCGTACCATGCAAATACCAATTAAGGAAATGACGTATTTGTTTATTCTCATTGGTATAGCTGTGATAAATGCCTTGTGTGGTAAAAAAGTGAGTTATGCAGAACTGGCTCTAACCAACTTCATTATCATTGCCTTAACCTATGGTTTAGAGCGTGTTTGGTTGTTGAAGCATGAGTCAAGTAAACTTATTTTGTATGAAAAAATAGAATTGATTAAGCCTGATCGTTACGATGATTTGTTGAAAGACTTAATTGAACGTACTGGTTTGCCAATCAATAGAGTGGAAGTGGGTAAAATTAATTTCCTAAGAGATACTGCTCAGGTAATTATCTATTATTATAATGATAATCCTACCAACGTAACCGATTTAGAGTTAAACTCAATGGGTGAAGAGTAGGTAGTATAAGTTGATTTTGAGAGCCAGTTTTCCTAATCGAAAACTGGCTTTTTCTTTCTATTTTCTTCCAAAATCGGCAGGTATCTCACCCCACACTTCGGTTTCCCATTTACGGATGTCGGCAGTGACGGTGTTTTCGGCCAGCCATTTTTCGGCACGAGCGATTAGCTTAAATAATTCGTTTGTTTGGGGTGATTCGGCAAGTTTAGACCCGCATTTTTTCTTACGCACCCAAGCCATGGCTGTTATAGAGTCGGTGTAAATAGGGAAGTTCCAGCCGTTTTTTTGGACTAAAGAAATGCCATGTACTAAAGCCAAAAACTCACCTATGTTGTTGGTTCCCAGAGGGAATTTTTGATGAAAAATCACTTCTTTGGTGCTTGAGTTAACACCTTGATATTCCATCACACCAGGGTTTCCACTGCAAGCCGCATCAACCGATAAACTGGCCATAATTGGTTGTCCTACCGTCGTGTTTGAAGAAGGTTTATTATTGGTATTAATATTCGAGGCCGGAGAAAACCCTGCTTTAAAGGCTGCTTCAGCCTCAGCAATGGATAGATAACTTTTATAACGGGCGTCTTTAAATCCAAGGGTTTGTTCCTGACATGTTTCCCACGAATGATATACGCCCGGTTTGGCGCCTTGCCATACTACGTAGTATTTTTTCTTAGCCATTTATTTTCTGTATAAATGATAATACAATGTGCTCAAAATTAGTCATAAATAATTTAATGGCCATGGCTAATAGGATGATGCCAAAAAACTTCTTTAGAATGTAAACGCCACCTTTGCCTAATAAACGTTCCACCTTTGATGTAGAGCGAAGTACTACATACACAAGTCCCATATTTAGTGTTAGGGCAATGATTATATTTATGGTATCAAATTCGGCGCGTAAAGCCAATAGCGTAGTAAACGAACCTGCTCCAGCAATAAGCGGAAAGGCTATTGGTACGATACTGACCCCACTTGGTGCATCCACTTTAAATACTTCGAAACCAAAAATCATTTCAAAGGCTATGAAAGCCAATATTACCGCCCCAGCCAAGGCAAATGAAGTGATATCTACCCCAAATAATTTTAATATCATCTCACCTAAAAATAAGAAGGTGATAAGAATGATATAGGCTGTGGCAGCAGCTTTAAACGCATGAATGGTGCCGCCATTTTTAGTTTTTAAATCTAAGATAATGGGTAGTGAACCAAAGATGTCAATTACAGCAAATAACACCAAAAATGCCGATACTATCTCTAATAGGTGTAGTTGCATAAGGCTTGAGTTAACGGTTAATAGTGAAACGGATATGTTTAGTCTTTGATAATATCCATCTCCTCAATGAGGTTAGTAGCTCCAGCATATTTGTCGATGATAAATAGAACGTATCGAATGTCTACGCTAATACACTTCTGAATGTCTTTTTCAAAGGTAATATCTCCACTCATGGCTTCCCAGTTGCCATCAAAGGCCAGTCCAAAAAGTTGACCTTTGGCATTGATTACCGGACTGCCACTATTGCCCCCCGTAATATCGTTGTTGGTTGTAAAGCACACAGGCATTCTGCCATC
>QKIO01000296.1 GCA_003251015.1 Bacteroidales bacterium | reverse complement strand
TATTGGAGTTTTGTTTTTGCATAATCAAATCTTAAAAGTTAATGAGGGCTTGATGTAATTTTTGAACAGGTAAGCCAACTACATTATAATAGCTACCGTCAATACGTTCGATGGCCACCATGCCAATCCATTCTTGAATGCCGTATCCCCCAGCTTTGTCGTAAGGTTTATATGTGTCAACGTAATAGGTTATTTCATCATTTGTCAAATGTTTAAAACTAACGGAAGTCGTACAGCTTAGAGTCACTTGTTTGTTATGGGCAGTTAGTGCAGCTCCTGTTATTACTTGATGTGTTTTTCCAGACAGAAATTGCAGCATTTTTATGGCCTCATCCCTGTTGTTGGGCTTGCCTAAAATGGTATGGTCACAAACCACAATGGTGTCGGCTGTAATAACTAAATAGGGGTGAGTGCTTAAATCTGAGTGGTATGGCTTAGCTTTAAGTAGTGCTAGGAATAGGGGCACTTCTTCTATGGGTAATGATGATGGATAATTTTCCTCAACCTCTTCTTTGATAAGTACAGTAAAAGGCAAATTAAGATGACTTAATAATTCTTGTCTGCGTGGAGATTTCGAAGCCAGAATAAGTTGATAGTTTGTAAGATTGTTAAATATCATGTTTTTATTTTATTAGAAAATCTAACATTTTACAGTCTGCTAAATATCCTTCCAGGCGGTCGTTTATATTGATCTTACCTACACCAGCAGGTGTGCCTGTGAAAATGATATCTCCTATCTTTAGTGTAAAAAACTGCGATGCATGAGCCACTATTTCATCAATAGAAAAAAGCATGTCTTTAGTATTGCCAGTTTGCCGTCTTTCTCCATTTACATTTAAGTGAAAAGGTAAATCGTGAATGTTGCTAAATTGTTCTTTGGCAATAAAGTCAGAAATAACAGCAGATCCATCAAAAGCCTTGCATTTTTCCCAAGGCAAACCCTTGCTAATTAGGGTGTTTTGAAGGTCTCGAGCTGTGAAGTCTATGCCCAAGCCAATTTCGTCGTAATAACGATTTGCGAAGTTAGTAGTGATGTTCTTTCCCACTCTCGCTATTTTAATGAGTACTTCTACTTCATAGTGAAATTCGTTAGCAAAACTAGGAATGTAAAACGGTTTGTTACCTTTTAAAATTGCTGAATCTGGTTTTGAGAAGATAACTGGTTCGTTGGGGACTTCACTCAATAACTCTTTAGCATGGTCAAGGTAGTTACGGCCTATACAAAGTATTTTCATGGTTGATAAAACAAATAGTAATAATATGTATTAGTGTTTCTTTGCGAAATTTCGGAGTTTGATATTGGTCAATACTTTTTTAGTAAACAGAGGAAAATCACCATTCATCATCCAACCATAATAAGCTGGATCTTTTTCAAGTATTTCACTTACTATTTTACCTTTATACTTTCCAAAATTAAACACTTCATTGCCCTTGTCGTCAAAGATAATGCGCCCAATAAAATCGGCATTTTCAGTAAATGAGGAGAAGTTACTTAAGAACTCTACATTGTTTTCTAAATCAGGATAACGCTCTAACTGAGCTAATAATACTTGATAAGTAGCCATTGAGTCAGCCTCTGCTGAATGAGCGTTTTCTAATTCTTTATTGCAGTATAATTTATAGGCAGCCGAAAGGGTGCGTTTTTCCATTTTGTGAAAGATGGTTTGCACATCAATAAACTTTCGTTTCTTCATGTCAAAATCGATGTCAGCTCTTATAAATTCTTCGGCCAAAAGAGGTACGTCAAATTTGTTAGAGTTGAAACCAGCAATGTCACATCCTTCCATAAATTTAGCCACCGCTTTTCCTATGGTTTTAAAGTTGGGGCAGTCTTTTACATCTTCATCGTAAATGCCATGAATAGCAGAAGATTCGGCAGGTATCGGCACTCCTGGATTTATCTTGTAAGTCTTAGTCTCTTCACTGCCATCTACTTGTACTTTGATAATGCCAATTTCAATAATACGATCTTGAGTAATGTTTAAACCTGTTGTTTCTAAGTCGAAAAATACAATTGGATTTTTGAGATTAAGCTTCATGTTTTAGTGTTTTATAATAATGAAAGTAGCATTTACAACTCGCCGTATGCTCGAATTATAAATGCTACTTTGTAATTTTTGTTAAATAAAATGTTTGACAACAAAGATAAGCCGAAATTATGGTTTCTTTATTGGTTCAGGTAAAATAACCTTAGGAAATAAAGTTACCTTTACTATTTCAGACATGTTATTATACCATTTTTCAGGTATTTCAAGACGTTCTTTAAACGGCTCTATATCTGGATATTCTATTTTTAAGTCGTAATAGCCAGGTTTTAATACAAGCAGAAACGTTCCTGTTTTGAGTGATGCTTTGTACTCACCAACAGTATTGTTTAATGTGTCTGTAACCAAAATGGTTGGGCTAAAACCTGGGATCTCATATTTACTACCTTGTTTAATCTGCATCTCACCTTTTATGATAGCCTCATATGCTTCTGTTTGGTTATAAACTATTTTGTAAATATCACGTGCGCCTAGACCTTCAGGACGAATTGCGGATACATATGCATGACGTTCGCCATTTATAAATGAGATGGTGAAGTTGTCGTAGGTGTCGTTTATTGGGTAGCCTAAGTTTATAGGTGCGCCCCACTCTTTTAAACTTTGATTCCATTCAGAGTAGAATAAGTCATGACCTCCCATCGATTTTTCGTTGTCAGATGAAAAGTATAATCTTTTCCCGTCTTTTGATAACATTGGAAAGTCTTCGTTATAACTAGAATTTACTCTTCCTGGAAGTGCGCGAGCGTAGCCCCACTCTCCAGAAGGTAATTTTAGTGCGTAAAAAATATCGTTGTCTCCTTTAGCTGTTTCTGCAGAGAAATAGATTGTGTCCAAATTTTGAGTCATCCAAACTCCATACTCACCACCTTTTTGATCTAATGGTGGGCCAAAAGGTATCAATTCATCAAATTTATACTTCCCACTATATTTTGAATAAGCAATTTCTTCCTCATCATTTCTGTTGTGGTGAACGTAAATCATTTTTCCGTAAGGGTCTATCCCTGCTAACACTTCGTCGTATATGGTATTTACGTACGATCCGATGGTTTTTCCTTTTTCAAAAAAACGACCATCTAGTTCAGAAACACATATGTTGTCATAATATATACCTGCGTAACTATTGTACCGTTTGTCAGAGGTGTAAAATAAACTTGTTTCGTCGTAGGTTGAAAATGGATTTAGTTCATTACGCGATGTGTTTATACCATCTCCTAAGTTTATGAAGTCTACATTTACAGGCGATTGTACAAGGTACTTAGCATTTTTGATATAACTCAGTAACTTAATGCATTCTTCGTACTCTGAAGAATTATTGCTGAGGCTACTCGAAGCTTTTTGCGCCCATATTTCTGCATCATCAAATTTGTGACCATGGAATAAAGCTTTTGCTTTACTTAATTGAGCTACTGCATCATTAGGTTTTAACTCTAGCAGTTTATCAATGTATGGTATTGCTGGTTCTCTTAATACATCATCTAAAAGATAGCAGTCAATAATATTACGAAGTAGAATTTCATCATTTGGCGATTTGCGGTAAAGCTTTAAATAGTCATTTAAGGCTTTCTCGTAATTGGCGTATTTAAAAAACTCTTCGGCACGTTCCTCATATTTTTGAGCATAACCAAGGGGTGATGCAACAAGCAGTAATACAAAAGCTAACGATAGGTATTTCATAGATAAGGTATTTTCTTGCATAAAAACTTAAAGGAAATAAATTTTGTTTGATAAAAAAAGAAAATAGTAATAATTGAAATCTATTTTTAAAACTTATTTTTTTTTTGCGTGTAAATAATGTTTGTAGATTATAAACAAAGAGGTATACGTTGTTTGTGTGAGTAAGTTAATCTCTTTTAAAAAAAAATGTTTGGTTTTAATCCTATTGTTTTGATTAAATCTTATTGTAGTCAATTGATTATGTTTGTTCAATAGTCATTTTTTAGTTGTGTTTTTTTACTAATGTAGCGTTTTAAGCTACACTCCATCATGTTTTTAGTATATTTAGCAAGAAATAGTTAGTTGTTGATTTATGCAGAAAATATTAGTGCTATTTGCTCATCCTTTGCAACATAAGTCTAAGCTTAATGTGCAGATGATTAGGTCTATAGAGGGGGTGGAGGGAATAACGGTAAATGATTTATACAATACCTATCCTGATTTTTTTATTGATGTAAAAAAAGAACAGGAATTATTAATGGCTCATGACATTATAATATGGCATCATCCCTTTTATTGGTTTAGTGCCCCAGCTATCATTAAAGAATGGTTTGATTTGGTGTTGGAGTATGGTTTTGCTTTTGGTTCAGAAGGAAATGCTTTGGTAGGAAAGAGCAGTATGTCTGTAGTTACTACTGGTGCTTTAAAAGATGTTTATAATGCTGAAAATGCGAATCGTTTTGAGCTTAAAGATTATCTACTTCCTTATCAACAATCATCTCTTTTATGTAAGATGAATTATTTACCTCCATTTGCGGTTCATGGTTCACATTTGTTAAGTAATCAGCAAATAGAACGTGCTGCAGCTGTATATAAACAAGTTTTAATCGCTTTGCGAGATGAAAAGTTTTCGCTAGAAGAGATACAACAGTTTAATTACACTAATGAGATGATAACTACGGTTTAATATGGAGGAGAATTCGCTATTATTTAATGCGTTAATATATTTGCTTGCAGCTGTGGTTTCTGTACCTGTTGCTAAAAAAATGGGTTTGGGGTCTGTCATTGGCTATTTGTTGGCAGGTGTGATTATTGGCCCTAATTTGTTGGCGTTAGTTGGTAGTGAACATTCAGATGTGATGCATTTTGCAGAGTTTGGTGTGATTATAATGTTGTTTCTTATCGGTTTAGAGCTTCATCCTAGTATGCTTTGGCGCATGAAACGATTAATCTTTGGTTTAGGAGGCCTTCAATTAGTGATCACAACTCTTTTAATTACTATAGTTGCTTCTTTTTTCTCTCTTAATTTAGCACAGTCATTCAGTACTGGTCTTATTTTAGCCATCTCTTCCACTGCTATTGTATTGCAAACGCTATCGGAGAAGAGTTTACTAAAAACACGAGCTGGGTACTATAGTTTTGCCGTCTTGTTAATGCAAGATATGGCAGTTATCCCTATATTAGCAGTACTTACGCTTTTAACAAATCAGATTGTTGGATTGGCGGGCGTTGATATACAAGTGGCGACTCATGTGGTTGTACATAGTGGATGGCAAAAGCTACTATTAATTATTGTAAGTGTAGGTTCAATTGTAGGTATAGGTCGTTTTGTGGCATTTTATGTGTTTCGTTTTATTGCAGAATCTGGAATTCGTGAAGTGTTTACAGCAACAGCTCTGTTGTTGGTTGTGGCTACAACTATGGCAATGAATTATGTAGGGTTATCACCTGCGTTAGGTGCTTTTTTAGCTGGTGTGGTATTGGCTAATAGTGAGTATCGCTATGAGCTGGAGAATAATCTTGAGCCATTTAAAGGTCTGCTTTTAGGATTGTTTTTTATATCTGTAGGTTCAAGTATTAATTTCAAACTGTTTGCTGAGCATGCTGTATTAATAGTTGGTTTATTAACAGCG
>QKIO01000211.1 GCA_003251015.1 Bacteroidales bacterium | reverse complement strand
TTCTTTGCAGAGTTATTAAACAAAAGCACTATTTTTGGACAAAACAGGAACTGATGGATTTTTTAATTGAATTAGACAAAGCTTTACTTGTATTTATAAATAGCTACAACTCATCCTATTGGGATTATTTCTTCTGGATTTATACCAGCACAATTATTTGGACACCACTCTACATCACTTTAGGTTATATCATTTTTAAAAACCAAGGACTAAAAGGATTTATAACCCTGATATCCATCGCTGTGTTAATCATGTTATGTGACCGGATAGCTTCTGGTTTTTTTAAGAATTACTTCGAACGACTGCGCCCAAGTCATAACCCATTGCTTGAAAACACGATCCACTTAATTAATGGTAAGAAGGGCGGGATGTTTGGATTTATTTCTTCACATGCCGCAAATACATTTGGACTTGCTACTTTTACAGCCTTACTATTTAGAAATAAAATATTTACAACTAGTATTTTCGTTTGGGCTATACTCAATTGTTACTCTCGTATTTATATGGGTGTTCATTACCCTGCCGATATATTAGGAGGCATGACACTTGGGCTAACCGTTGGATATGGCATATATGTTTTATATGTAAAAAAGTTATCGCCTCTTATAGGCATTAACACCACTCACTCCAAAGAAACCAAGACTGCAATTGCGAATGTTTTTTCAAAGGATACAGCATTAGCTACCTATGCGATAGTAATAATGATAAGCACGTTGCTACTCGCTTCTAAAGAACTAATTAAACTAATATAGTACAGCACACTACGAACCACTGACTCAAGAAAATAATTTTTCACATAAACAAAAAACAAGCGTCAATCAACCTAAAAAAAGCTTGATTTCCTCCTATAATTGTTGTTTCTTAGTGTAAGCTAACACTGTTTAACCACACATATGGAAACCCAAATCAAAAACAACACCCAGCAAGTCACGAAACTTCAAGGTTATAAAGTTTCAGACTTACGCAACGAACTAATAGATGGTTTGCAACACTCGTCAAAACGCATTCCCAACAAGTTTTTGTTCGATAAATATGGAAGTTTAATTTTTGAGCTGCTCTTACAAACCGATGAATACTATCTTGCTCCATTAGAAAAAGAGATTATCAATAATTTAACTCCAATATTCAGCAATTTTAATAATGTGGAGTTAATTGATCTAGGATGTTCAAACAGCTCCACTATCAACACCTTACTTAATATCATTCCATACCATCGTCAACACACCATTACCTATCACCCATTTGATTTGAGCGCTATAAAAATAGAAAACGCGATTACAGGTATTCGAAAAAGGTTTCCTAACATTATGATAAACCCTGAAATAGGCCATTTTACATATGACACGCCCAAGTTTTCCATGGGTAAAAACAAGGTATTTTGTTTCTTCGGCAGTAAAATAGGACTTTTAGAACCCAAACAATCTTTAACTTTTTGCACCCACTTAAATCACTTATTAGAAGCTGGTGATCAACTTTTCATAAGTTTTGATCTTATAAAGACCCAAGAGAAAATGGAAGCTGTTTACAATGATAGTCAACGATTTTGCGAAGCCTTAAATCGAAATAGCATACGGGTAACTAACAACCTTTTAAAATCAGAACTAATACCTAGTTATTTCGAACACAAAGCACATTACAACATTAATTTAAATAGAATAGAAATGTATTTGAAAGCAAAACATCCCATGGAATTAGAATCACCATATCTTACGCAGGCAATCGTTATAAAAGAGAATGAAACAATACATACAGAATACGCTTATAAATATACAGTTAGGAGAATCTACGAACTCTTGCGCAAGTCAAAATTACGTGTAGAAAAAATCCATTTTGACGAAAACAAACAGGTCGCAATTGCACACATTATTAAATAACTAATCATCAACAGCCAAACTCAATAGAACACAAAAAGAAACAGAAGAACATAACAAACAAAACACTAGATTTATTACAGCAACAAAAACACTCACCCTTAAACCACCTTTACGCAAAATAACGTCCATAAGATATGCCCAACAAACATCCATGTCCTCGACTAAGAAATGTTTTTTCAAAACAAATGATTTATAAATCTAAACTCCTTTATATATTTTATTACATTTGAAGCATCTTTCAAGAAACAAGCAAAGGGCAAGTCTGTATATGGACAAATTTTACTTTTTATATTTTACACTGCTTATATTCACAGGCTCATGTAGCTATTCTACGGATTCTGCACCTACCCAGGGGTCTATAACCTATTCGATATCATACCCAGACGACATTTCTCAGAATGGTTTTTCTTCATTTTTTCCAAATAACATGCAAGTCCTTTACAAGGACCAAATGTATAAACTCCTTTTAAAAGGTGATTTTAGCATTTATAACCTTGAGTTTATTAGCAGAGCCAATGGTGATACCTGTTACACACTATTCAAAATTTTCGACAAAAAGATATATCAGACCATGGGTCAAAAAGAATCCCTCTTTCTATACTCCGAGGTAGGTAAACCCAAGATACAATTCGATCGTTTTTCAAGTAAAACAATATCAGGTTACGAATGCAAACGAGCTGTATTATCGTTTTCAGACACAACAAATCCTAAAATTGATGTGTGGTATTGCGAAGATTTAATTGTACCTGCGGCCAACAGAAACACACCTTTTGAAGAAATACCTGGTACACTATTAGATTTTACTGTTAATTATCAAAGTTTAAGTCTTCATTTCGTTGCAGAAACAGTAAACACCAACCCAGTTGAATCGGAAGAGTTTGATATTCCTGAAGGGTATGAAAAAACCAATAAAAACGAAATAAAAGAATTGGTTCTTACCTTACTTCAATAACACACACTCAGGTAGTCAGTGCATTATCTAAACACAACATAGAAAATGACAAGACTGAAAACAACTTAAAAAAAATAATCAAAAACCGTTATTTACCGCGTCATTTATCTATTTTTGCACCGGCTTTCGAGCCCCACAATTAAATACATTTATGCCAGCAGCTTCAAAGAAAACACCTAAAAAAACGCCCCTTTCTATCTATAACAACTGGAAAGAGCAATTTAAGAATTACAAATTTAGATTCTTAACGGGTCTTATCCTTTTACTCGTAAGCACATACTTCTTACTTGCTTTTTTGTCTTTTCTGTTTACTGGGTTTGCCGACAAGAGCAAATTTGATATTCCTTGGTGGGATCTTGTGTCTGATTCGGAAATAACCGTTGAAAACTGGACTGGAAAAACGGGAGCCTACCTATCTGATTTATTTATCAACCAAGGCATTGGGCTGTCTGCTTTTGCAATAACCTACCTCATGATAGTGCTTGGCATTCGCATTCTTGGTTTTAGAATTGCCTCTTTAAGAAAAACATTTTACCATAGTTTTATAATTGCCATCTGGTTTTCAATCACCATGGGCTTTCTATTTATCGACAGTGTGGATGCTAATTACTTATTATTGGGTGGTGCCCATGGTTATTTCATGAGTAAATGGATGGTGTCAGCTATTGGAAACATAGGTTTAGCAATTGTACTTATTGCTATTTTATTAACCTATTTATCTGTCAATTTTGAGTCGTTTTATTTATTGATTCAAAGAGTTATAAAAAGAGATAAAGCAACGGCGATAACACCAGCTCTTGCGGAAAACCCTATCGAAACAACGAACATAGAAGATGAAGAAGAAGGGGAGCCTAAACTAGAGGAAGAGCATGAAGATGAACATAAAAACACAGAGTTTGATTTCACTCGCCCAGTAGATAACCCAAATCTATCTACAGAACTAGAACCTGACGGTGTTCGTTTTGAAGTATTACCTGCAACGGAACCTGAGGATATTGAACCTGACAATGAGTTAGACTTAGTTATCCAAAACCAAATAAACGAAGAATATAGCGAAGAGGAAAACCCTGACGGATTAGTTGATTACGACCCTACTTTGGACTTATCCTCGTACCAATTTCCATCTTTAGATTTACTTGACGACCATGGCGCTGACAATACGCAAGTGACAATGGACGAGTTGAATGCTAACAAAGAACGCATTGTTAAAACACTTGAAGATTATAAAATACAGATTACCAACATCAAAGCAACCATCGGACCAACAGTAACCCTTTATGAGATTGTGCCTGCACCAGGTGTCCGCATCTCAAAAATAAAGAATTTGGAAGATGATATTGCACTTTCATTAGCTGCTTTGGGAATTCGTATCATTGCCCCCATTCCTGGTAGAGGGACCATAGGTATTGAGGTACCAAATTCAGAACCCGAGATTGTTTCGATGCGCTCCATCATTGCTGCAAAGAAATTTCAGCACACCAAATATGATTTACCTATTGCTTTAGGTAAAACCATATCAAACGAAACATTTGTTTTAGACCTTGCAAAAGCACCTCACATGTTGGTTGCTGGAGCTACTGGTCAAGGTAAATCTGTGGGATTAAACGCCATCATTACCTCATTACTATACAAAAAACACCCATCCCAACTAAAATTTGTGATGGTGGATCCTAAAAAGGTAGAGCTTAACATCTACGCCAAAATAGAACGCCATTTCTTAGCTAAGATGGCTGACGAAGAAGATCCAATCATCACTGATGTTCAAAAGGTAGTGAACACCTTAAACTCACTTACCATTGAAATGGATGATCGTTATGACCTATTAAAAAAAGCGCATGCTAGAAATATTAAAGAATACAATCATAAATTTATAAAACGTCAATTAAACCCAGAAAAAGGACATCGCTTTTTACCATATATAGTAGTTATCATCGATGAGTTTGCCGACTTAATTATGACCGCTGGCAAGGAAGTAGAACAACCCATTGCACGTATTGCGCAGCTGGCACGTGCGGTAGGTATTCACATGATTATTGCCACGCAACGTCCATCAACCAATATCATTACAGGGTCAATAAAAGCGAATTTTCCTACCCGTATAGCCTTTAAAGTAGCATCCATGATCGATTCTAGAACCATTCTAGATTCCCCAGGAGCCAATCAACTAATAGGACGAGGTGACATGCTTGTATCTCAAGGCGGCGATTTAATAAGGGTACAGTGTGCCTTTGTGGATACTCCTGAAGTGGAAAAAGTTAATGAATTTATAGGTTCACAGAGAGGTTACGCCTCCGCATTTAACCTACCTGAATACCAGGGTAGTGAAAACAGCGGCAACGAACCTGGCGATGTAGACTTATCTAAAAAAGACCCATTATTTGAAGATGCAGCTCGTGTGGTAGTTACCAACCAATCGGGATCCACCTCCTTGATACAACGTCGTTTTTCCATTGGATACAACAGAGCTGGGCGCATCATAGACCAATTAGAAGCGGCCAAAATAGTTGGCCCTTTTGAAGGGAGTAAAGCCAGGCAGGTGCTAATACTTGACGAAAAAGAATTAGATAGAATCCTAGAACAACTGATATAATTAAACTTTGGAACAATTATTGCAAAGCCTTGATTAACTATAAATAACTCAAATCAAAATCATGAAAACAACAATGAAACATATTATTTTATTTTGCGCCTCATTAGTATTAGTAAGTGGCCTAAATGCTCAAAACCCAGCTAAAGCAAAAGAGATTTTAGATCAATTAGCTGCTAAAACAAAAACGTATCAAACCATCAATGCTAATTTTAGTTTTTCGATGGA
>QKIO01000272.1 GCA_003251015.1 Bacteroidales bacterium | reverse complement strand
TTATAGACTTGAGTTTACATCCCCTTGAAGAGTTAAGTGAGGTGGCTGTTGTTGGCAATGAATCATCTGGGCAACTGATGAGTACTCGCACAAGTACCATCAATTTAGCTATTGATCAGTTAAAAAACGTGCCTTATTTTCTCGGCGAGGCCGATGTTGTTAAGGGTATTCAGCTTTTACCTGGAGTGCAAAGTGGCGGCGAAGGATTTAGTGGTTTGTATGTGCGTGGTGGAGGACCAGATCAAAATTTGGTTTTGATGGATGATGTACCCGTCTATAATGTTGATCACTTGCTTGGATTTTTTTCCATTTTTAATTCCGATGCGGTTAATAATGTGACGGTCATTAAGGGCGGTTTCCCTGCTCGTTATGGAGGGCGTTTATCGTCAGTAGTTGATATTCGTATGTACGATGGTAATCATACCATATTTAAAGGTTCGGCTAGTATTGGTTTAATATCTTCAAATATGGCTCTTGAAGGCCCTATTATTAAAGATAAATCATCCTTCTCGGTATCTTTCCGACGAACCTATTTTGATGTGATAACAGGGCTATATCAATTAAGTGATGCAGAAAAAACAAGGTATTATTTCTATGATTTTAATAGTAAATTAAGCTTTAAACTGTCGCCTAGAGATAAATTATATTTTAGTACTTATGCTGGTAAGGATAATTATCAGGTCTCGTACAATGAGCAAACGATGTCGTTGACGTCTAACGCTCAGAAACTAACCAATGATGAGAGTGGTATTAGCTGGCGTAATTATATTGCGGCCACTCGCTGGACTCATATTTTTGGCGAAAAAGTTTTCTCTAATTTGGTTCTTAATTATAGCGATTACCGCTTCGATATTACCCAGACTCAAAACTATGTAACCGATGGTTTATGGAATTATAGCGATCGTAATTACTTTAGTGGGATTCGTGATTATAGTGCCAAAATAGATGTGGACTATACCCCTTCACCTAATCATTATATCCGTACAGGTACCAGTTTTGTGCGTCATGCTTTTTATCCTGGTATTGATATTTATTCTAGTCAAGTACAGGAAGTAGCTGTTGTAGATACAACATATGGAGGTAAAGACGTTTATAGGTCAGAATTAAGGGCTTATATTGAAGACGACTTTCATATTTCTAGCAAAATAAAATTAAATTTGGGAGTTCATTATTCTGCTTTTTTTGCAAATAATAGTCATTATTGGTCCTTAGAGCCTCGTTTGTCTGCAAGGTATTTATTCTTAGATAATGTGGCATTAAAAATGGCTTATAGTGAGATGAATCAATATATTCACCTACTACGCACAGCATCACTAAATATGCCAACCGATATTTGGTTGCCGGTATCCAATTCTATTGAGCCTATGCAAGCCAAACAATTTGCTGTGGGATTAGAATATGATCTTTGGCACAGTTATTTATTCTCTATCGAGGGGTATTATAAAGCATTCGATAATATAATTACCTATAAAACGTCTTCGGGTTTCTTTGATTCATCAACCGATTGGAGTGATAAGTTATCATCGGGTACTGGTATTTCAAAAGGGCTTGAATTAATGGTGCATAAAAAAACGGGTAAGTTGTCGGGTTGGGTAGGGTATACCTATTCCAAATCAACCAATCAATTTGATGACATTAATAATGGTGTGTCTTACCCATCTAATTTTGATCGTACTCATTATTTGTCCGTCTATGCGAGTTATAAATTCTCTAAGAATATTGATGGTGGACTAACGTGGGTTTTTGGTACGGGTAATCCTATTACACTTCCCGAAACAAAGTATTACGCTCCTGCCTTGCCTACCCAAGATAATGTATTGAATTCTAAATATAACGAACATGTTAGTAATAGAAACACCTATCGAATGCCTAATTTTCATCGCATGGATGTAGGGGTTAATTTTAATAAAGATAAGTCTTGGGGACGTCGTATTTGGAGTGTTGGTGTCATAAATGTATATGGTCGTCAAAATCCGTTTTTTCTCTATTTCTCTGATTCAGAAGATCAATTGTCAGGAGAAATACAACGTTCTCTTAAACAGTTTAGTTTATTTCCTATTCCTATTCCTTATGTACGTTATACTATAAAATTTTAGTCTTATGAAGGTTATTACACTCCTTACCTTTTTTATGATGTTGGTCTTATGGTCATGCGAGAAGGATATTGATATTAACATAAAGAAACAGCCCAAACAATTAGTTGCTTATTCATTCATTTATCCCGATAGTGCGTTCAAATTATTTGTGGGTCTAAGTGAAAATATACTTGCTTTAAATAACTATCAATTGGCAGATAATCCTGTGTTTGAAATAAGTAAAAACAATATATCGCTGGGCACTTTTGTGCTGCCTACTGATGATGCTTGGAGCCTATGGCCTACTATCCGGTTTGAAGCTGGTGATTCCATTGCCATAAAATGTTATCAAGGTGGTGGGGATACTATTTATGCTAAAACGTTTGTACCTATTACGATACCTATTGATCATTTTGAAGTGGATTCCGTTTCAAAAACAGATGGATTTGGAACTATTAAAAAAGAATTAGAATGCAAACTCACATTAACGGATGTTGATCCTGAATCAAATTATTTTCAAATAAATGTAATCCGTAAATCAAGTGGTGTAAAAGATGGGGTTTCCTTTACTACCAATACCTTTGTTGTTTACAATAAAACAGACCAAGTTTTTTTTCAACACGATCAGAGTGGTAGTGTTTTTCAAGGTCTTGATTTTCAAGGTTTGTTTGATGATTATTTATTTAATAATTCGACATATACCGTTCGTTTTACCATAGATGATGATCTTATTAAACTATCAGAGTATGAACAGAACATGAGTCTGACTTTTATGTTATCTCATCTATCAAGCGATTATTACCTGTATCTCAAAACCAAGATCATCTCCAATGGATATCAACAAGTGCCAGTTTTTGATCCCTTAAAAGTGCATAATAATATCAGTGGTGGGCTGGGCTTATTCTCGTCGCTAAACTTTCAAACCGTATCTTTGTTATTTTCTAAATAATGAATCTTAATAGTAAGGTTTTGTTATTTATACAGTCCAAGTTTCAGTTTTTACAATGAAGTATTTGTATTTTTGTGGTTTAACACTTAATTGATTTTAGTATGAGTTTATTTGGTAAGATGGGTGATTTATCGTCACCTAATAAAGATAATAATATGATGAGTGATATTGAAAAAGTAAAAGTTCTAATTATTGGATCTGGCCCTGCTGGGTATACTGCTGCTATATATGCTGCGCGTGCTAATCTTAGTCCTGTGATGTATGAAGGAATGCAGCCTGGAGGGCAGTTAACTACAACTACTGAAGTAGAGAATTTTCCCGGCTATCCATCTGGTATTACTGGCCCAGAAATGATGGAAGATATTAAAAAGCAAGCGACTCGTTTTGGTACTGATATTCGTTTTGGATATGCTTCATCGGCAGATTTATCTAAACGTCCATTTAAAGTGACTATAGATGGTTCTAAAATAATAGAAGCCGAAACACTAATCATTGCCACAGGTGCTACTGCTAAATATTTAGGCTTGCCTGATGAATCCAAGTATGCTGGTTCGGGTGTATCTGCTTGTGCTACCTGTGATGGTTTCTTTTACAGAGGTAAAGATGTAGCGGTTGTTGGTGGTGGCGATACGGCTTGTGAAGAAGCTATTTACCTTGCTGCTTTAGTTAATAAAGTGTATTTAATAGTTCGTAGAGACGAGCTTAGAGCTTCTAAGGTAATGCAGGAGCGTGTACTTAAAACCAAAAATATTGAAATACTATGGGAGCATCAAACCCTTGGTTTAACTGGTGATGGTGTTGTTGAAGGTGCTGTATTAGTGAAAAAGCAAGGTACACCTGAGGAGCAAAAAGTGACTATTAAAATTGATGGTTTCTTTCTAGCCATTGGTCACAAGCCTAACTCTGATATCTTTAAGGATTACCTAACCACAGATTCTGTTGGTTATATTAAAACCATTCCTGGCACTTCTAAAACTAACGTAGATGGTGTTTTTGCATGTGGTGATGTGCAAGACTCAATCTATCGCCAAGCGGTTACTGCTGCAGGTTCTGGCTGTATGGCTGCAATTGATGCAGAACGTTTCTTGTCTGAGTTAGATTAAGTTACTCGTTATAATTTAAATCTAAGCGACATTTGTATTATACATTTGTCGCTTTTTTTATTTGTTTTTTACTGTAGGGTCTATTACTCTGTTAAATGATCATTAATAGCTGCGTTGTTATCATATAGGTATGGTATTAGGTGTTGAATACGACTCATGTTGATGGGCTTGAAATGTTACTTTAGGCACTTGAAAAATACATAATTTTTTTATTAATATATAACATTATACACTTATGAAAAAAACAGTGATTAATACCTTACTATTGTCACTAGTCACCACAACCATGTTAGCACAAAGTGTTAATATAGATGTGAATTTAGACATGGTACACTCCGTTGGAGGTATTTCTGATTTTGGTCGCGAACGTCACATTACTTTACATTCTGCATTGGGAGAAAGTGATTGGAATGGAGAAGCTGCCAAGATGGATTATTTGATGAACACTTTGGATGTTTATTTTGGAAGAGATAACGGTTCAGCTTCATGGAAGTTTCAAGCTACTATTCAAGATCCTGCTAATCCTTGGCATCCTAGTATGTCTTTTATGGAAACAGAAGGCGTTCGTTTAAAAACGTTATATGATGCAACATCTCCTGATTTATTGGCATATGAGGCTAGGAGTAAACAAATGATTATGGGTACTAATCCGCATCCTACCTATCCTACACTTTCGTATAACTATTATTGTGGAGTAGATCCAAATAAATGGTTTCCTAAGGACATTCAGACTTCTGCAGATTGGATGGTTCAATACTTAGATAAGTATTTTGCGCACAACGAATCAGCTTCGGGAGAGCCGTTGCCGATGTATTGGGAAGTAATTAATGAGCCTGATATGTTATTGAATACTGGTCAGTTTATGTTTTCTAGTTGGGAAAGCATTTGGGAATATCATAATAAAGTAGCTATTGGTGTGAAGGCTCGTATGGGTAATCAAGCTCCTAAAATTGGTGGTATGACTTGGGGCTTACATGATTTATTTATGCCTGATTTAGGTCAAAGGTACCCTAAACAAGGTTATACTGATAATTTTTATGGCTCAACAGCGGCTGATGCTACAGCAAAAGCCGAGGCTCGTGTTGCGACCACATCTGCTTATTGGGGTGATGGCTCTCAGCACAATGTTGATTGGTATCAATGGGATGTATTATGGAAAGGTTTTGTGGATGCTGCAGGTGCTAATATGGATTTTTATTCTGTTCACCTTTATGATTGGCCTGAATGGAAAAGCGACAACAAAGTGATTAGAGCTGGTGGGCATGTGGAAGCTACTTTAGATATGCTTGAATGGTATGATGTTAATAAGTTTGGTGTCGATAAGCGTAAGCCAATTGTTATATCGGAATATGGTGCTGTTGGTGCTTATATTGGACAATCTGCTCCTGCTGCAGATCCGCAACGTCGCGATTGGGAAAACCTAAAGCCTTTTAACTCTATGTTAATGCAGTTTTTGGAGCGTCCTGATTATATTGTGAAATCAATGCCCTTTACTCCTGTTAAAGCGGTTTGGGG
>QKIO01000378.1 GCA_003251015.1 Bacteroidales bacterium | reverse complement strand
AAATGCGCCAAAATACAATCGTAAATCTTACTTAAAAACGAAGAGCAACTACAAGGTTAATAGTGCAAATCGAAAAGCCATGAAGAAAAGGCAGAAAAACAGAAAATAAAATACTTAAGCTGCACCATGTGCAGCTTTTTTTTTGCATTAAGAATCAGTAACAATAAACACCTTGTTAAATGGATTTTAAAATTGTTTCAGACTACAAACCAACAGGTGACCAACCCCAAGCCATAAGACAATTGGTGAATGGACTAAAGAACAAGACTAAACATCAAACTCTATTAGGCGTAACTGGCAGTGGTAAAACATTTACCATGGCCAATGTAATAAAAGAAGTACAACGGCCAACACTTATCTTATCACATAATAAAACGCTGGCAGCTCAATTATACAACGAGTTTAAATCATTCTTCCCTAATAACTCCGTAGAATATTTTGTATCCTATTACGACTACTATCAACCCGAAGCCTATCTACCTGTTACTGACACTTACATTGAAAAAGACCTCGCGATTAATGATGAGATTGAGAAACTCCGACTAAGCACCTCTTCAGCCCTTCTATCAGGCCGACGTGATATCATTGTTGTGTCTTCAGTATCGTGCATCTATGGCATTGGTAACCCAGACGATTTTAACTCTGGAGTGGTAAAGATACAACAAGGACAAACGATTGGTAGGAATGTCTTTTTACGCAAACTGGTAGACAGTTTGTATTCAAGAAATGAAGTTCTTTTTGAACGAGGCACTTTTCGTGTGAAAGGAGATACCGTAGAGGTATTTTTAGCCTATGCAGACTACGCCTGTCGAATTATATTCTGGGGTGATGAAATTGAAGCCATTGAAACGTTTAACCCAGAAAATGGCATTCGAATTGATAAGTTAGACACCATACTAATTTATCCAGCTAATATTTTTGTAACATCCAAAGACCGCATCAACCAAGGTATAAAAGATATTCAAAGTGATTTAGTCAAACAGATCACTTTTTTAAAGAATATAGGGAAATTACAAGAAGCAAAACGCATCGACGAACGTGTTAATTACGACCTCGAAATGATTCGTGAATTAGGCCATTGTCCGGGTATTGAAAACTACTCACGTTATTTTGATGGAAGAACAGAAGGAGCGCGTCCATTTTGTCTGCTCGATTTTTTTCCTGATGATTTTCTAATGGTTATTGATGAAAGTCATGTGACCCTTCCGCAAATAAAAGCCATGTATGGTGGTGATAAATCACGCAAACAAACACTGGTAGAATACGGCTTTAGACTTCCTGCCGCAATGGACAACAGACCATTGATGTTTGAGGAGTTTGAAGAAAAAATTAATCAAATCATTTACGTGAGTGCCACCCCTGCAGACTATGAGTTGGAAAAATCTGAAGGCATTATTATTGAACAATTAATACGTCCTACTGGTCTGTTAGATCCTGAAATAGAGGTACGACCTAGCTTAAATCAAATTGATAATTTAATAGAAGAAATACAACTTCGCATCACACTAAGAGAACGAACTTTAGTAACGACTCTCACCAAACGTATGGCCGAGGAGCTAACAAAATACCTCACTCGACTTGGGATAAAATGTGAATACATACACTCTGACGTAGATACTTTAGATCGAGTACGGATTTTAGAAAACCTTAAATTAGGTGTGTTTGATGTGCTTATTGGGGTCAACTTATTACGAGAAGGACTAGACTTACCAGAAGTATCATTAGTTGCCATATTAGATGCCGACAAGGAGGGCTTTTTACGTTCAGAACGATCCCTAACACAAACCGCTGGTCGTGCAGCCCGTAACCTTAATGGTAAGGTGATTATGTATGCTGACAAAATAACTCGAAGCATGCAAGCTACTATCGACGGCTCGCTTTATCGACGCGAGAAACAGCTAAAATACAATGCGGATAATAACATTACCCCTACAGCGTTAAAGAGTAAGACAAACACCTCTTTTGCAGCACAAGCAACTAACAAAACTTATTTAGATCAGCAGGATGAAGACATCATAGCGGCTGATCCAGTCGTTCAATACATGAGTGCCGAAACATTACAAAAGACCATTGAAAAGGCACGTACGGCTATGAAAAAAGCATCCAAAGAACTAGACTATGTATTAGCTGCTCAATATAGAGATGAGATGTTAAAGTTTGAAGAGGCATTAAAGACAAAAAACCCAAAGAAATAAATCTTTGGGTTTTTTATTATTCTAAACCTGGCGTTTATCCCAAGTACGATTTTAATAATTTACTGCGAGAAGTATGCCTTAAACGACGAATCGCTTTTTCTTTAATCTGACGTACTCTTTCACGAGTTAATCCAAAACGTTCTCCAATTTCCTCAAGGGTCATATCTTGAGTACCAATACCGAAAAACAATTTTATAATATCACTTTCACGCTCGGTTAAAGTAGCCAATGCACGTTCAATTTCCTTTATTAAGGATTCGTTAATCAAAGCCCTATCAGCATTTGGCGAATCACTATTAACAAGTACATCTAATAGACTATTGTCTTCTCCTTCAACAAACGGTGCATCTACCGAAATATGACGTCCAGATACACGCATGGTATCAGCAACCTTATCGGCAGGCAACTCTAACTTCTCAGCTAGTTCTTCTGGAGATGGCTTACGCTCATTCTCTTGTTCAAACTTAGAATAAGCCTTGTTGATTTTGTTTAATGAACCAACCTGATTAAGAGGTAAACGTACAATACGTGATTGCTCAGCTAAAGCTTGTAAGATAGATTGTCTAATCCACCATACCGCATACGAAATAAATTTAAAACCACGAGTTTCATCAAATTTTTCAGCAGCTTTAATCAAACCAAGATTTCCCTCATTAATTAAATCTGGTAGACTTAACCCCTGATTTTGGTACTGCTTAGCGACAGAAACCACAAAACGAAGGTTTGCTCGCGTAAGTTTCTCTAAGGCAGCCTGGTCACCTTTTTTAATTCGTTGAGCCAATTCTACTTCTTCCTCAACAGAGATTAATTCTTCTCTACCGATTTCTTGCAAGTACTTATCAAGTGAAGCACTTTCGCGGTTAGTAATTGACTTTGTTATCTTTAGTTGTCTCATATCAAGTAAGAAAAATACCGCGCGAAATTACTACTTTTTAATCATCTTTCCAACCTCTCACGGGTATAAAGCCAGAAAAAACATTAATCTACATCAACTGCATAATAAATAACTCTACCGTTGGGGTAGATCCCACTCAACAATAAACCATCATCAACGCTATTAACTATTCTGTTGAAATCATCTACTGAATTAACCTCTTCACGATTGGCCTTCACAATAATATACCCAACCTCTACTCCACTGGCTTTTAACTTACCGTCTATTAAACTCACTATTTTAATACCTGAGTTTATATTTAGCCTATTTTTTTCAGATTGAGAAATGGGTTCAAACGTTGCACCTAAGTTACTTACTGTATTTTGACTAGAAATAACTGATGTAGTACCAGCACTATTACGTAAAGTGATGGTATAAGGTTTCTTTTTTTTATCTCTTTTTACAATTAATTCTACTTTATCTCCAGGACGTAAAACACTTATTCTCTCCTGTAATTCAGGCACCGTATTAACAGGCTCTCCATCAACAGATACAATAATATCTTTAGGCTTTAACCCTGCAGCCTGGGCTGCACCACCTTCTGATAAGTTGACAACAAAAACACCTTCGATCTTATCTAATGACACCCCCAGTTCTTTGGCCACCTTCTCATTCACCTCTGTGATTGTAACACCTAATAAGGCACGTTGAACAGTGCCAAACTCTTTTAAATCAGCTACTACTTTTTTAGCTATTGTCACAGGCACCGCAAATGAATAACCGGTATAGGAACCTGTTTGAGAGGCAATAGCCGTATTAATTCCAACCAACTCACCTTTCTGATTGACTAACGCCCCTCCACTATTACCCGGATTAACAGCAGCATCGGTTTGAATAAAAGACTCAATACCTAAAGGTTGATTACCATTGGCTATTATATTAATACTACGCGCCTTGGCACTTACAATACCTGCAGTAACCGTTGATGTCAAGTTAAATGGATTTCCTACCGCCAAGACCCATTCACCCACTTTTAAGGCATCGGAATTACCTAATGCTAACGATGGGAAATTGTTACCATCTATCTTTAGTAAGGCCACATCAGAAGTTGGGTCTGCACCAACCAAAGTGGCTTTAAATAGACGTTTATCATTTAAGGTAATTTCAATATCTTTTGCACCTTTAATAACATGGTTATTAGTCACAATATATCCATCCGAAGAAATAATAACACCTGAACCAGTAGCTTCCATTGGCACTTGTGGTGTAGAGTAACCAGGGCCAAAGAAAAAGTCATACACCGAATTAGGCGAAGTATTTGACATTTGTGCTGTTGTTTTAACATGAACAACAGCGTGCACTGCAATACCGGCAGCATACGTCAAATCTGGCAACCCTCCACTCTGGCCAGTTTCATACGAAGCTAAATGGGCTACTTGAGATACTTGTTTAGGTGACGATTGATATGAGGTATCATCTTTACGATACCAATCATAAACCATTACACTTCCTAGGGAGGTAACTACAGAAATAAAAATAAGACTAACAAATTTTCTAGCTAACATAACATACTTAATTTAAATTGTAATACACATTAGAATAGATTCACCCTTACAAAGATTACAAACTATTAGAAAATTACTAAATATCTAAAACGGCTTAACTTTATTTTAACCTTTATGAAGGTATTCTTTAAATCAACACTATTTTTGCACTAACATTTAAATCCCATCTAACGTTATGGTAAGATGGTCATAATCGAATAACACTTATAATAATGATAGAGTTTTATAAATATCAAGGTACAGGAAATGATTTTATCCTTATCGATAACCGACAGGTAATATTTGATGGCGATAATATTAAATTAATAGCGCAATTATGCGACCGTCGTTTTGGCATTGGCGCAGATGGGTTAATGTTATTAGAAAACCATTCAGAATTAGACTTTACCATGCGTTACTTTAACAGTGATGGCAAAGAAGCTTCCATGTGTGGAAATGGTGGTAGATGCATTGCAGCATTTGCGGTTCACCTTGGCATCATAAAGGATGAATCTCATTTTAGTTTTATGGCCGTTGATGGTGTTCACGACGCATCATTTAAAGATGACATTGTATCACTAAAAATGATAAACGTACAAACCACCAAACAATTAAATAATGGATATTTCATGAACACGGGTTCACCTCATTACGTTGAATTTAATACAGATATTGATGCAATAGATTTAGTTAAGCAAGGACGTGATGTTAGGTATTCATCAGACTTTAAACCGGATGGAACGAACGTTAATTATGTTCAATTTCTTAGTGACACACATATTAAAGTAAGAACCTACGAGCGAGGTGTTGAAGACGAAACATTGGCGTGTGGCACGGGTGTGGTTGCATCATCCATAGCTGCATTTCTTGAACGAAAAGAAAACACAGAATTTAAGATTAGTGTAAAAGGCGGAAGTCTAAAAGTACACTTTGAAGTCAACGACCAACAACACTTTGAAAATGTATGGTTAATTGGACCAGCAAAAATGGTTTTTAAAGGCAGAATCTAAACTTACGATAGCTTGACAAACTTTTGCTCCTGATTTATATTAACA
>QKIO01000274.1 GCA_003251015.1 Bacteroidales bacterium | reverse complement strand
ATATCGTAGCTTACCCAATCGCCTTGGTTTACGTATGAGATGGCATTGGCTTCACGAAATACACCTAAACCAACCTTATTATCAGAGATACTACCACCTGTTTTGATGAATTTTTCGGCTTCGATAACACCGGGAATGCTAATGGCTTTATCTGGTAATTGCGCACCTGAAACATTAACAAGCAAGGAAGCCCTTACATTTCCGGTGATGGCCTTTGCTGTAATGGTAGCAGTACCCGAAGACAGTGCCGTCACTTTCCCGTTTATATCTACCTGAGCTACTAATGGATTATCAGAACTCCAACGGATACGTTTATCGGTAGCATTAGCCGGAGAAAGAGTTGCTGTAACTACTTGCGTTTGACCCGCATTCAACAACAAGCTTTGGTGAGACAAATCAATACCGGTTGCCACCACGATTGAATTGGCTTTGTATGCCCATATATTTTGAGTCTCAAGCAAGTTGTTTTGCCATGAGGTTCCTTTGGGGCGCATATTAATTTCCCACTGGTAACGAATGCCGTCTTCGATTGGTTTAGAGGCTTGGTAGTTAATGGTAACTTTGCCCATGCCGCTTACGGTTGCCTTTGCTTCTCCCATACCTGCCCAATTGGTGATATCACGGAGCGAAACAATAATATCGCGCTGTCCGTTGGCCATGTACTCCACATCAATCGAAAGTTGACCCGATGCAGGAACTACATTCGACATGGTATGCGAAAGAATATCGTCTATTGCATTATAGCCGGGCGAATAAACATTGGTTTTTCTAAAGCGCGTGGTGTTTAACACCTTGCTATTATGTGAACTCACTGCCACACCTATATAATACTCACTGCCCACATCAAGTGTAACTTCTTTTATAGTTTCGAAATTATTCATGTTGCTTGATGAGATAGAAGCCGTAATTACATTGCCTTTCTTAACCAAACGTACCCAATATGGAGTACGAACACCGGCCATATTCTCAATATTGGTGGCACCTCCTAAATTTGTGCGACTTTGAAAAACGGCTCCATTAGTAGGGGTTAGCATCAGCGCCGCATATTTTGCATTGCTATTTAGATTTTCACGAATCATCACGCCCGATTTTGCCCATGGATTGGTATCGTCTTGCAGCATTACTTGTGTAATAACCGTCATATCTCCACTCAGTTTTTGATAGGCAAAACCAAAGGCATCATCCGTGTCGCCAATATCGGTACCTGAAGCTGATATTTTAAAAACCTCTCCATCTGCATCGTAAGCCGACTTCCCTGCTACATTTACGGTACCTACATTGGTGTATTTCCATGGCGAAGGCAGAGGCGTTGCATCAACTATGGCTTCTTCTTGTGCGGTGATAGCGCGCATATCGTTCCCAAAGCTCTCACCATCGAAGGGCACTACAATAATTTTACTTCCGTTTTCATCGTTACCGCCATCATCGCCCTTATGCACATCAATTACCGAAAAATTAAAGCACTTTACTTGTTCATCTTCGATGTAAACGGTTGGTCGCTGAATGGTGTACCAATTGTTTACCACACCGTTGGTGTATCTAAAAACGCCGCTTCCTCGTGCCATGGCCAATCCACGGTTTTTCCAATTATGAACCCCATCGAGCGAGGTTAAGTGATACGAACGGTCTTCGCTATGGTAGTTTACAACAATGTGATACAAGCCATCGCTGTACCAAATAGTAGGGTCTTCCATGTTGGTTTGAGGCAAGCCGTCGATATCGGCCCAAGCTTGTGCTCCAAGCATTCGGTACGGACCTAAAATGCCGGTTTCGCTAATCATTGGGGCGCAATTACGTCCCATTAACATGTAACGACCATCGGGACGGATAAATATCATCACATTGGCCATGCGTTGTGCAGCATCGGTATAATGCGCCAACCCAGGATGATAACCGTTATAGTCGACCTGAATTTCGCCTAAATGCTCGAAAGGGCCGTTGGGACTATCGGACACAAAGATGTCGCCCGGAGTAATTTCACTACTCACCATGGCATACCGCCCATCGTGCATACGTAAGCCAATGACATTATGACCTTTACCCTTATTCCAATTAGACCATGTTTCGCCTTGGTCGATGTATGGGCCAAAGAGGTTATCACTTACGGCATGAGTTCCTTTCGATTCTTGCGTCCACCCAATTTGATGAGGCACACTTTGCGTCCAGCGACTGGCATACATGTGATATTTTCCGGCATCATCTTTAACGATGGAGCCATCCCAGTAACACCAGTTGCTCATGTCGGAATCTTCCAATCCATTTTTAATATCGCGCGGCAATACGGCCTTATCTCCCCAAATTCCGGTAGATACAAGTGGCGCTTGTGGTTCGGTCGGGAGGAAGTAATTGATAAGTGTTTTTTGGGCGAATGTTGATGCGTTAAGGCATAACAAACAAAGGAGTATTGGTAAGTAATTTATCGATTTCATGTTAATATTTTTTTAATGCCCATTAAACAAAAATCAACACAGAGACACAGAGTTTTTTTATAAAAATATTTAATCTCTGTGCCTTTGTGCCTTTGTGCCGCTGTGTTTTATTTAAACCTAATACAAATCGACATCTTACAACTTAACCACCTTCTTAATGCTTTGCTCACCGTTTTCAAAGAACAAGTGAACCAAGTAAATACCGGGATTTAAATCACTTGTATTAAGTATGATTGATGTCGCATTTACAGCTGTTGAAATAACTGGTACGCCATTTATGGCAGTTATTTCTAACGAAGCAATTGTCTTATTGCCAATAATTTGAAGTGTATTGTCAAACGGATTGGGTGATAGGATTAAATTTGCTTCATTCACTTTATCTGTTGCTGTTGCGATATCGCTGCTTAGGGTAAATTTATCTAAGTTCCATTGCCAGGTATTTGTCGCGTCGCCTTTGATGGTGATTTTATGCACACCAGCTGTTAGTAAAACTTTCGTTGCGGAAGTAAGCGCTTCGAAGTTTTTGTAATTACCGTTATTTGGAACATTGTCGGTTGCTTTTAGTACATCATCTACCAAAAACAATATTTGTGTATTGTCGTTTGGCGAACCAATGAGATAGGTAATGCTATAAGTACCTGTTTCCGGTATAGTCACCATGTATTCGACATAGTCGTTTTTGTTTACCCAACCGATGTTGGTACCATTTTCAATAACTACGCCCACGCCATGCTTATCGGTATAAGTACCATCGGTTTTTGAGAATGATTCTGCTTCGATAACCAACGATGCCGAATCGCTCACATAAATGGTAATGCTTTTAGTGCTTGTTTTTCCGGTTTTATCTTCGGCCTCAACTTTTAAGGTATAGGTACCTTTATCTAAATTGGTTAAGGCTATATCATTAGAACCGACTCCTCCCCATTCGTAAGGTGAAGTATCATCCTGACGAACCAAAGTATTATTCACATACAGTTTAAGATTAGCAATACCATTGGCATCGCTTGCACTAACTTTAACCAAAATAGTTGACCCCTTTGCAAAAGTTTGCTGATTCACCGGCGTATCGAAAGATACAGTAGGTGCTAAATTAACCGGTTTAACATTGGTTCCTACTTCTAAAAACAACATTCCGAATGGTTCCAATACTTGATTTGGACTCACGGCTTTACCGGTAAATAAGTCGGTTAATGTGGCATTAGGGTCGTTCTTGGCTGCGATACTCAAATTGGCTGTTTTATTACCAATGTTGATGATAGATAAAACGTAATTGCCATTCGCTTTTTTAATGTATTTCCAGGTACAGCCCTTAGCATTGTTGGCATTGCTTTCGCTAACGCTCAACTCAGGACTTAAACCGCGTGATTCAATAACTGATAGCGCTTGTGTTTTAATAGCACTAATCGTAGTCGCATTAATAATTGTGCCACTGCCTTTTGTTAAAGCCGGAATCGCTTTGCCGTATTCGTTTTTCTTTAAACTGTTTGCACCTAAAATAACAGTACCACCATTGTTAAGGTAGTTTTGTAAAGCAGCTAATTCATCCCTTGTGACAAACTCGGTATTGTGTACAATAACCACCTCGCCCTCGAAACCTCGATTTAGAATATTTTCAGTGGCAAAACCAATAGGAATACCTTCGAAAAACAGGCTTTCATAAGTTGCAAATACTTTATCAAGATACAGCCCATCGTTAATAGATGATGTTTTAGAATAAAATACTCTGATGGGTTTCTTTAAGCGTTGTATGGCTACCATCTCCTCGCTGTAGGCATTTAAATCCATAAAGGTAGATGTGATGGTATGCAGGGTTTGTGGTTGATGCGACATGTCGGTCATGTTACTCTCTCCAGCTTTGCGGGTCATAGCACCGTCTTTATCACGTGTCCACACCCAAGTAGATTTGGCTGTTAAACCGTGCATGGCACCTAACCAATAGGCCATACGCACGTAATTCTGATTCAAATTTTGAATGTTAAACCCAGTGTGCATGACAAAGTGATTCTCGGTATCAAAGATAAAAGCTTCGGGCTTTACCGATTTCATGAAATCGAAGGTCATAATCGCCGGTCTCCAATCGGCAGCATACAATTGCTCCCAACTTCCTTTTTCCCAAGCATGCAAATAACGCATTCCGGCATCACAACCAATAATACCACTTAACTCAGTGATGGCTTCAAAGTCTAAACCATGGTCTTTTAAATTACTGGTAAAGGTCCAAGGCATTACTTTAATCTGCGGTTTAGCTTCAGGGTCGTACTTTTTAATTTCATCAGCCATAAATCGAAACCAATCGGTAATACGGTAATTATTAAAAGTCATCCAATCGTACCACATGGCACCACCTTGGTATTGGCCCGGCATAGGTAGAGGAACAGATACGTTGTTGAAGCTGCTAAAATTGGTTCCCCACAATTGGTTTAATGTACCAATATTACCGTGTAAGTTTTCTAACCAAGTTTTAAACTTTTGAATGGTATAATCAGACACACATTTCCCCTTATCATCGGTATTATTCCACGTGCCTTCTTTGGTGAAATAACTAGGCTCGTTAAATAACTGATAACCCAATTTTGTTACCTTATCGCCTGCCAATGGTGGCACGTAGGTTTTAAACATATTTTTGTACAAGGTGCGCATGGCAGGATGGTCGGGGTCATATTTCCCGAAATGACGGCCACCGTCTTCAATCTCAGGATATTTGCTCTTTAACCAACCGGGTAATAAAGCATCAATCCAAATTTGGCCAATGGAGGTTTCTGCACGACTCTGAAAAGAATTGTAGGCAGAAGTGTTATAACTACCTTGCTCATCATTGATAAAAACACCACGTAGGCCTTCAACATCGGAGTTACCGTAATATTCTGTCAGACGCTCCACTCTGGGTTTCCAAATATAATCGGCTAAAAAGGCAGGACGACCGTTTTGAGTGATTATATCGTTTCCAACTTCTACCTTTTCCCAATCGGGCCAATGTACCGTGGGACGGATTATTTTACCGGATAGCACCTGATTGATTTCGGCAATTTGGCTATCTAAAAACTTAAGTATTTGCTCTCGTTCCCAATTGGGTAAATCCTGAGCCATCTGCGCAGCTTGATTTTTATAGGTCTGATGGGCTGCAAACTGTTCTGTGTTGGTGCTCACATTATTTTCGTCCCATTGCGCATAGTCGAGAAATAACTCGGCGGTGTGAATGGTCATTTCTTCCTTGGTAACATCAATGCCTTGATTTTTGGCGGT
>QKIO01000064.1:5692-9989 GCA_003251015.1 Bacteroidales bacterium | reverse complement strand
CCATTTATGTGCCAATTTGCAAGGTGCACAACAAAAACTTTCTTAAGAGTTTGGAACTCATATCGCACAGTATGATCGTATTCGACAAAGCATACAACTTCTATCATCAGTTTGCAGTATGGACCAATCAGCAGGTTTCTTTTGTTACGCGCTTAAAATAGAACGCTGTATTTCAAGTAATTGAAACACATAGAACAGGCTATAGAAAAAAGGTGTTGCCAAAGTTTTACTTGACCAGACCATAGAAATGGAATACTATCCGGATAATGAAGAGGGTGATAAACAGTCGAAGATCAAGAAAACTCTGCGTCTTAGAAAAGTGGCTTATCAAGATGAGAAGAACCGATACTTTGAGTTCTTGACTAATAATTTTGAAATTACAGCACAAGAGGTAGCATACCTATACAAAAAGCGTTGGGGTATTGAGTTGCTTTTTAAGAAGATGAAGCAAAACTTCCAGCTTCACTATTTCTATGGAGAAAATGAAAACGCCATAAGGACTCAAGTGTGGTGTACATTATTAGCTCAACTTTTAATGACTGTCATCCAGAAAAAAGCAAGTCGAGGGTGCTCCAGGTCAATTGGCAATAAATTGGGCAGGGGTCTAATTTAAAAATGAAAAACAAACGCCCTAACAATGGGCGCTACAGAAGGTAGTTTTGCGAATTCCAACATTAGTTGATTACTAGTGTAAATCAATATTATTTAGTTATTTTGCATTGAAAAAAAAGAAAAGAGTTAAATATATAAATATCATGGTAAAGAAAAAGATTTTAATTACTGGTGGAGCTGGTTTTATTGGTTCTCATGTGGTAAGATTATTTGTGAATAATTATCCTAGCTACGAAATCTACAACTTAGATTCACTAACCTACGCTGGTAACCTAGAGAATCTTAAAGATATCGACCAAAAGGCCAACTACCATTTTATTAAAGCAGACATCACCGATGCCAACTTAATGACTGAATTATTTGACAAGCATCAATTCGATAGTGTGATTCATCTTGCGGCCGAGTCGCATGTTGATCGTTCGATAACAGACCCATTATTATTCATCAAAACCAATATTTTAGGCACCGTCAACCTACTTAACGCAGCTAAAAACGCTTGGAAAGATCAGATGGATGGTAAATTATTCTACCACATCTCAACCGACGAAGTGTATGGTTCGTTAGGCGAAACAGGTTTGTTTACCGAAACCACGCCTTACGACCCACGTAGTCCTTATTCATCGTCTAAAGCAAGTTCTGATCACCTCGTGCGTGCCTATTACCACACCTATAAATTGCCTGTTGTTATCTCAAACTGTTCTAACAACTACGGGCCTAATCAATTTCCCGAAAAATTAATCCCTCTTTCTATCAGTAACATCAAAAACAACAAATCAATTCCTATTTATGGCAAGGGCGAAAATATTCGTGATTGGTTATTTGTGATTGATCATGCCACGGCCATTGATGCCATCTACCACAGAGGCACCAACGGCGAGACCTATAACATTGGTGGCATCAACGAATGGACTAACATAGACCTTATCTATAAATTATGTGAGGTGATGGATGCTAAATTAGGTCGTGACAAAGGCGAATCGGCTAAGTTGATCACTTTTGTGAAAGACCGTGCAGGTCATGACATGCGTTATGCCATTGACTCATCCAAACTAATGAAGGAGTTAGGCTGGAGTCCTAGTCTGCAGTTTGAAGAAGGCATTGAAAAAACGGTAGACTGGTATTTAGCTAATGAAGAATGGCTAAACAACATCGTTTCGGGTGATTACGAGAGTTATTACACACAACAATATGTAAACAGATAAACAAACCAAGGGTGTCATTCATACAATGACACCTTTGGTTTTTATAGTCAATTTTATCCTAACAAAATGCTATTATCAGCATCACAGTGCTAATATGGATATATTAAACTTGGTTCTTTTATTCAGATATCATTATTTGATATGAAACAATTTTCTTTTTATCGCCACTCACCGAACCAGCCAAAAGAAATAGATTAGAATTAATCTGTTGAGCTGCTAAGCCATAATAAATAGGAAAACCAACTCCTAACTGACCAATAGGTGTAAGAATGCCATCTTCGCGAAGCAAACATAACTGAATGCTCTCATCATCGCGAGTACCTACTGCAACAATGGCCTGAGAAGGATTAAGCGGAAGGACTTCAATACGTGTTTGACCTGATAATTTTGTAGTGTCATTATCTACCAATACAAAATGAGGCACTAACTCTCCCTTATTAGACACTTTAAAAACACTTAATCCATCTCCATGAAACACAAAGTCTTTCTTTTTTATAAAATTTAGACGTTTGTAATACTTATGGTGACGATGCCCCACCAGCACATAATTATTTTCGCCAAGTGTAACGCCGTTAACAGGATATGTGCCAGTTAAATACCTGTCGGTGGTATTATCAGCTATGTTGTTTACATTTTCAAAATGACCATTCCGTTTCACTTTAAAACTACTTACTCCGTTATCCTGAAACCCGCCAGTAAATAAAAAAGTCTGCCCATTAATTTGATGGGTGTACATGCCTATAATGCCATCGGTAAAAAGCTGATCGTCATCCTTGGTGGATTGTACATGTTTTAACTCACCATGTTTAGATATTTTAAAACACGTTAAACCAGGCTCTGCTTCTAAGCCTCCCACAAACAAATACGATGCTTTTTTTATATGTATTACCTGAAGGGTTATGACAGTGCCTAAATAGGTTTGTTCATTATCATTAACCACATAAACCCTATTTAACGTGCCATCATCGTTAATCTGAAACACCTCCACACAATTACCACCCTTATTACCTACAAACAAGAAATCGTTTCCATCGATGCTAGCACTTGTTAAACCGCGAACGGTAGCATTGGTCGTTGTTAATGTATAACTTGCTAATGGCGTAAGCAATCCATCCTCGGCCAAAACAAAGGCATCTAAGGCACCACTATCACCACCTGCATAGGCAAAATACAAACCATTTTTATGATGGGTGGTAATTGTTACCGTATTAAAACTGGTATTGGCACTACCTATTTCGTGAATAGATGTGGCTAGACGAGAATCGGTTTGTATACTTGTTTGGCCGTCTACCAACCCAATACCTGCAAAAACTAAAACTAATAAAACTAATAATGAACGCATATAATTATATATTTAAAACTAGGTGTTAAATTACCCTTTAGTATAGATTAAAGGTAGGGCGTGTTTGAAAAAATGGAGATAACTCATTCATCGAAAACTCAAACAACGATAATCTTACAATAGAATTCCCCTTTCATTGTAACACAACATCTGGCACTTTGTTTCGAACAGCGTCTTCACTTAGATTAGATAAGAGCCATCGGTACGATCCTTTTTGAAGGGCTGGACTTTAGTCCATCAAGCTATAGTGGCAACATGCACCTGTTCTCACTAAAATCATTAAAAAACTCAAAAATAAAATTTTCATGGTCATTTGGTACTATTTCACAGTCCAATTTCGTAAGAGCCTGAAAATCAATAATGCATTTTAAAAGTTCGTTTTTATCACACAACAAGCATTGTATATCAACAATTTACGCACTTACTCTGCGCCCATGCATTTCGAGGTATCGATGCGCACCAATCCCGATGGTTTCATTAAGTATTTATCTGTGGAAAATCTGTAGTACACAAATCGGAACTCGAAAATTGCCAATATATTGAAAACCAAGAAATACGTTCTGATTAACTGCAATGTAGGGTAAAACAAGCCTCTATGAAAGCATTGATACTAACACTAAAAGGTTTGCTTCAAGCAATACATCATTAATAATGTTATTTTTGCGCCAAATAAATTTACATGGTATTTGAATCGGGCTATTTAGCTCTCTTTTTTGCATCGTTCTTAGCAGCAACCGTTGTTCCTTTTAGCTCCGAAGCCTTATTATTGGGTATGGTAGTGGCAAAATATGATGTTTACACTAGCATAGGTGTGGCCACCATGGGCAATTGGTTGGGTGGCATGAGCTCCTATGGCATTGGCTGGCTAGGTAAAACCCAATGGATAGAAAAGTACTTCCGCATTAAACCCGAACAAATAGAGAGAACCCGTGCTAAAATAGCAGGCAAAGAAATGTGGATTTCCTTTTTTACATGGTTGCCAGGCATTGGTGATGTTATAGCCGTACTTCTTGGTTTACTGAAAGTAAACATCTGGAATGTGAGTATAGGTATGTTTCTAGGCAAACTAGCTCGTTATGTCGTGTGGGCGTACGTTACCATAGAGGTTATGGAGAAGATATAAACTCAACATTTTTGATAT
>QKIO01000064.1:0-5677 GCA_003251015.1 Bacteroidales bacterium | reverse complement strand
TATCAAAAAGCGACTACAAACCCAATCCCAATATTTTTTTATATAAATCAAGGGCATATACATCGGTCATACCTGAGATAAAATCAAGTACACTTTGTAGTTTTTGATAGGTTGATGCCTTTTCATCCACTCGATATTGCTCTGGAATAAATGGCAATAACATTTTTGAGTAATGGTCGTGTGGCTCCACAATGGCTTTGGCAAACTCTTTTAACAGAGTGCCCAAAATACGAAACCCCGCTAACTCAATCTCTACTACCGTAGGATGCTTGTAAATACGCTTAAACGACTCGGTTTGGCAAGTAAGCATGGCTTGCGCTTCGATGCCACTAAGATGATCAACCAACCCTTTTTTAAACTCCCCATTTAAGATGTCGGTTTGATGATTCCAAAATAAATCGGTGCACAGATTAACTAATTTACCAATTACTTTAGCTCTAAGGTAAGCTACTTGTTCGTTACGATCCGTTACCTCTTCAAAAACCGTATTTATCCTTTCAAACTCAAGCTTTTCGGCGATGGGATGATAAAAACCCGTTAACAAAGCATAGGTTTCGTCAAACGACAATATCTTTAGTTTATGAGCATCTTCAATATCCATTATTTGATAACAGATATCATCAGCAGCCTCCACCAGATACACCAATGGATGACGAGCATAAACACCTTTTTTCTCATCCAACAGTTTTAAACCTAATTCTTGAGCAATGGTTTGATATGTTTTTACTTCTGACTGGAAAAATCCAAATTTTTTCATCCCTACTAATCCCGATTCGTAGGGATATTTAACAATAGACGCCACCGTGGTGTAAGTCATCGCAAAACCACCTTTACGTCGACCGCTAAACGCATGAGTTAACAAACGTAAAGCATTGGCATTGCCTTCGAAACGAGTTAAGTCTGTCCACTGCGAAGGCGTTAGCTCAGACTTAAAACAAAGTCCATCACCTTTAGAAAAAAAATGACCTATCGCATCCTCGCCAGAATGACCAAAGGGAGGATTGCCCATGTCGTGAGCCAAACAGGCGGCAGCCACTACCGAACCAATCTCACTTACCAACTCGGGATGAATGCCTTCCGTTTTTAATAAACGGGTTGCAATATTATTACCCAACGAACGTCCTACGCAGGCCACTTCTAAACTATGAGTTAATCGATTATGCACAAACACACTACCCGGCAATGCAAACACCTGTGTTTTATCCTGCAAACGACGAAAAGGTGATGAGAAAATCAACCGGTCGTAATCGCGTTGAAACTGAGTGCGATCATGGGTGATGGGTACGTTGTTCTCTTGCCCGGTTCGTTTGGTGGATAATAGCTGATTCCAATTCATAGTTTAGTCACTTATTTACAGTTTGCCAGGTGGGTAACTCAACCTAACGGCTAACAGAGTTCGAAAATAGAAAGAATTGTTAAGAAGTAACTTGTTTAATCTGAACAAAACAATTAGATCAACGCGAAGGTTAGTATATTTTTGTTTGATAACTATTCATCGCCTTATCTAAAGCGCGTGCTTTTCCATTGGTCATGGCATTCAAACGTGACCAAAAACGGGGGCCATGATTTTTTTCGTGTACGTGGCATAACTCATGCAACAACACGTAATCGATAAGCGAATCGGGCAGGCGCATCAGATGCAAATTAAGATTAATATTATTGGTACTAGAGCAAGAGCCCCAACGCGATTTAAGATTTTTAATGGTAAGGTTTTCGTAGGTAATCTGGTATTGATTTGCCAATTCACGCATGCGTTTGGGCAAGTAATTTTTGGCTTCGCGACGCAAAGCTTCCTCAATACCAAAACGAATATGTTCTTGAATGGTGCTATCGGTAACGGGCAGATGAGAGGGGTAACTCACCAATAGAATGCCGTTGTTTAATTGTAAACGCACATCGTTACGCACTTGCTTTACGATGCGAAGGGCAAAGGAACGTGATTTAAATTCGGTATGCTCATTAAAAATAGTCAACTTAGACTCTTTCTCTTCCAAGGTATGGAGATGCTGGAGAATCCAATCCTTCTTCTCCATCACAAAACGAAGTCCTTCGGCAGGTTTAACATGACGTGGCAATACCAACACCACGCCCTCAAATGGCTTTAGCTTAATACTTATGCGACTCGCCTTGGGGCTTATCTTTATAAGTACCGGACCTATATCAGGTATCTCAGTAACTTGTTCCGTCATATCCAGCTATCAACTTTCTGATAAAAAAGAGAAGAGCTCAACCTAAAAACAGATTGAGCTCAACAACTCGATTCGTTATTCCTTTTTCTTCCTCAACCAAAACACTAAAACACCTACCAAAACCAGTACTAGCAAGGAGCTTAGTAAGGCTAAGGTTTTACCATATTTGTAGGATATAGGCTCAAACTTGTACTCAATGGTATGTTTGCCGGCGGGCACTAATAAGGCACGTAATAGATAATTAACTCGAATATTATCAACCTTTTGTCCATCGATGTAACTATTCCATCCCTTGGGATAATATACATCACTAAAAACAGCTAGTTGCTCTTGGGTGCTATTGGACTCATACACCAACTGATTAGGTGCATAACTAACCAACGAGATAGAGCCCACAATTGAATCTTGCAGATAACCTGCAACCACCGACTTATAACGCTCATCAACCACCGCAGTAGTCGCTAAATTAACCGAACCAATGGTTTCTAATTCCGCATCGGCAGAAGGCACCAAACGTATTTGATTCACAAACCAAGCATTACCCATATAATGTGGGTTGAAGATAGGTGCAGCAGTAGGATTGTAAATAAGATATTTGGTATTTAGCATGTTTAACACTGGCATCTTTGCCAAGGCATCTTCCAGCTCACCAGTCGATTTGGCCTTTTGCAAGGTAGCCGTTAATGTTTGCCAGTCGTTCATTAAATAACGATCTATCACATCTTGATAACGACGTAACTTAGCACCATGGTATCCACCTATAGACTTATGAAAATAAGAAGTATTAACTTCTGTAAATGGATTGCGATAGATGGTAAACACTCGGTAGTGTAAATCAGCATCTTTCAAGATCTCTTTATCACAAGCCGATTCTACAAATTCTTGCTTGGCTTCGGCCTTAGAAACAAAATCGGTTTCATTAAGATAACGTTTATCAACACTCCATAAATCAACAAGAATAAGAATACATAAACCCCAAATAAGATAACGACGACCTAACTTATTCTGGGTGTAGAACCAGATAGATGCTGAGGCTAATAGTATAAATATAAATGAACGTAAGGCATCGGCTTGAAACAAAGCTTTCCGTGCATTAATCAATTCATTCTCTACCAAACTAAAATAACGAGCTCCCTCGCCACCTTGAGCTTTCTGCTGTGCAAAGATATTAGCCACATCCGAGCTTATAAAACTATAAAAAGCAGTAGGCATCATGTATAACAACAAACTCAAACCACCCGTTAGGGCAAAAGCCACCATAAACCATTTACTATCTTGTTTGATAAGTTCTGGTTTATCATAAATTGCTTTTAAACCTAAAAAACCTAATACAGGAATGGTAAATGAGGCGATGACCAGCGTCATTTCCACCACCCTAAATTTATTATAAAACGGAAAATGATAAAAGATGAAATCGTTAAACACAGGAAAATTCTTACCCCATGCCAACATAATAGCCAATACAGTACCCGCAATGAGCCACCACCGCTCTTTGCCTTTGTAATAAAATGCACCTAGAAAAAATAAGAAACACACAATAGCTCCTGCATATACAGGCCCTGAGGTAAAGGCTCGTCCACCCCAATATTGTGATGTTAGTCCCTGATATTGTGAATTAGTGAAAAAATCTTTAACGCTAGGGTCAATCTTAGACAACAACGCGGCATCTTGAGCAATAGCTTTAGAAGCACCCCCTACCACATTAGGAATAAGCAAGGTAAGCGTTTCGTGTGTGCCATAACTCCAGGCAAAGGCATATTCTTTATCTAAACCATTATGTACCTTTTCCCCTTTAACAGGCGCCAACTCAGACTTTCCACGGTTTGAAAACTTCCCATACTCATAGGTAGTCCACATATTGCTGATGTTTGGCAAGATGGCTAAACCGGCTGCCAACACTAACACGCCAGTAGTTTGCGAAAACGATTTAATTGATTTCTCACGAATGGCTTCAATGAGTTTGACCACACCTAAAACCAATATTAAAAGAAGAAGATAATAGGTTATTTGAAGGTGATTGTAGGCAATTTGCATACCCAAAGCCACTGCAGTCATTAAACCACCCACCCATCGATTGCGATTGTAAGACCATAACACACCAGCTATGACGGGTGCCATAAGCGCAATGGCGTAAGTTTTAGTAACGTGCCCAGCCACAATAATTATAAAATTATACGACCCAAACGCAAAGGCAATGGCTCCCACTACACTCAACCAATGGTCAACTTTCATGCTGAGCAACAGCAAATAAAAGCCTAACATATATAAAAACACCACAGCTACCGTGGTAAATGGCAATCCTAAACGCATAACACGGTTTAGGTGATAAAATACATTGGTTGATGCATCACCTCTAATCTGATACGAAGGCATCCCACTGAACATCGAATTTGTCCACATGCTTTTTTCGCCCGTTTGCTTTTCGAAATCGCTTAGCTCTTTAGCCATACCCACCGCATGGATATTATCCATCTGCGACAATTTCTTACCTTCTAAAATAGGTGCGAAATAAGCAAAACTCAACACTACAAATAACAAAACGGCCAATACATAAGGCACAAAATCTTTCAATTGTCTGTTCATGGTTAATGATTCTAAATTTTTGCGTGAAAGTACATATTACTATTGAATTACGAAAAGTCTCGACACGAAAAGCATTCATATCGTCATTCAATAAAAAAGACCATCTCATCAACGGCCTTTTTATAAGAATATTTATCTATAGAGCTGAAAACACAGCTATTCGTAACTTATTATGGCTGTATTACAATGGTTCTCACATCTTCAGACCAAGCCCTGAAAAGACCTAACATCCCTGGGCCAAAATTTGACTTGGGATTAAATGGGGTTGACCCACTTCCCTTGGCGCGTAAGGCTTCATCCAACTGGTCGTAATACGTCTGTGTAAATTCATCTATCGAAAACACTTGAATGGTCACTTCATCCCCTTCTTCATAAATAAAACCCATTTTAGGAAGCTCTAAGACTGGATTCTCAGGGAAAAATTCACCTGACAGTGCTACAAACCCATCTTGATCTGGTTGGTTTTTGCTATGAAACTTGAATAGGAAATAATTTAATTCTTCTGGATTATTGCTAAATGATATATTTACTCGATATAGTTTCTTTGGGCTTTGTGCAGAACCAGGTCCGTCGTAAGGCGCAAGAGTTAAATTGAGCAACTCCACGGGCGTTAACATTTGAGTAACCGCTTTTTGAGTTTTACCCTTTACCGTGACCTCAATGGTATATTCACGCCCCACTTCGCCTACCATATTAACACCCTGATAAAGGCCATTACTCTGAAATTGCATCTGTTCGCTGTTACCTAAGTTATCACTTAAGGTAACAACAGCCCCATTCTCGTACTTTACGGTTTCATTATCAAAATAATCGGAGGTATAGGATAACAACAAGGAAGCTGGCAAACCAGGTTTAATGTAACCATCAGCCACTAAAACAGGGCTTGAACTATTCAAATCAATATC
>QKIO01000332.1 GCA_003251015.1 Bacteroidales bacterium | reverse complement strand
TGGAGCCCCATTTTTTATGATTATGGGTCGTTTTTTCTCGTTATTTGCAAGTGATATTACGGGTGTGGCGGCTATGATTAATACCATGTCGGCATTGGCTAGTGCGTTTACCATTTTGTTTTTATTTTGGACCATCACTCATTTGGCCAAAAAGATATTTACATCTTCTGAAGAACCAACCACTGGTGAGACTTGGGCTATTATGGGTAGTGGCTTAGTGGGTGCTTTGGCGTATGCGTTTTCTGATACGTTTTGGTTTTCGGCTGTTGAAGGTGAGGTATATGCCATGTCTTCACTGTTTACGGCGGTGGTGTTTTGGGCCATCCTAAAATGGGAAAATGTGGCTGGCAAACCGTTTGCTAATCGTTGGTTAATTCTTATTGCCTATTTAATGGGTCTATCTATTGGTGTCCATCTCTTAAACTTATTAGCGATCCCTGCCATTGTGATGGTTTATTACTTCAAAATGTACGAAGTAAATCGTAAAAATACGTTAAAAGCTATTGGCATCTCTGCCGTGATATTAGGTGGGGTGTTGTATGGCATTATCCCTGGCGTAGTTAAACTAGCCAGTGCATTTGAATTAGCTTTTGTAAATGGTTTTGGGATGCCTTTTAATACAGGTGCTATCTTTTACATCATCTTATTATTAGCATCCTTGGTTGCTGGCGTGTTAATCACTCATAAACGTAAAATGGTACTTGCCAACACCATTGTATTATGTATTACTGTTATCATCATAGGTTATTCGTCGTATGCTATGATTGTGATTCGCTCATTTGCGAATCCTCCGATGGATCAAAATTCACCTGAAGATGTGTTTTCATTGATGTCATACTTAAATCGTGAACAATATGGTGATCGCCCCTTATTTTTAGGTCAGAACTTCAATTCTCCCATCGATCGTGAAGCTTCGCAAGCTAAAAAAGGCAGTCCTACACGCATCAAAAAAAATGGAAAATATGAAATTGTGGACTACAAAGGTGAGTATGTATTTGATCAACGCACCACTTCGTTATTCCCTCGTATGTACAGTCGCGAACCATCTCATATTAGTGCCTATAAAAACTGGAGTGGATTTGTGGGTAAAGATGTGAAGGTGGAAGATGATAATGGAGCAGCTAAAATTATTAAAGTGCCCACTTTCTTCGAAAACTTCACCTTTTTCTTAAATTATCAGGTTAATTACATGTATTTCCGCTATTTCATGTGGAATTTTGCAGGTCGTCAGAACGATATTCAAGGAAACGGAGAAATAAATAAAGGAAACTGGATTTCGGGCATTAAACCTCTTGATACCATGATGTATGGTAATGAATCGCTTTTGCCTGATTCGTACACAAAAAATAAAGCGCGTAATAAATATTACTTATTGCCTTTAATCTTAGGTATTGCTGGTCTTATTTTTCAATACAATAGAGGTAAGAATGGTGAACAAGGGTTTTGGATTGTGGCCTTACTCTTTTTCCTGACAGGACTAGCTATTGTATTATATCTTAATCAAACACCGTATCAGCCGCGCGAACGCGATTATGCCTATGCTGGATCCTTTTATGCCTTTAGCATCTGGATTGGTTTGGGTGTGTTAGCCTTGGTGGCTGGCCTTAAACGATTAACATCTGACAAGGCGAGTGCGCTTGTGGCTACTGCCATCACCTTGGTTTTGGTGCCTGGTATTATGATTTCCGAAAACTGGGATGATCATGATCGTTCGGGCCGTTACGTAGCACGCGATTTAGCTCACGATTATTTAAATACCTGTGAGAAGGATGCCATTTTATTTACCAATGGTGATAACGATACCTTCCCATTATGGTATGCACAAGAGGTGGAAGGTATACGAACTGATGTACGCGTGTGTAACTTAAGTTACCTACAAACCGATTGGTATATCGATCAGATGAAACGTAAGTGTTATGAGTCTGATCCTTTACCTATTTCGATGAATCATGATCAGTATGTAACAGGATCACGAGATATGGTATATGTGTTAGATCGTATTAAAGGCCCTGTAGATTTAAAAGAAGCCATTGATTTTGTGGCTAGTGAAAATCCTAAAACAAAACAAATACCCGAATATTCAGGTCGTTTAGAATATCTACCATCAAAACAATTTACGCTTAAGGTAGATAGTGCAAAAGTGATTAAAGAGGGTCTAGTGCCTGCAGATGCGGCTTCGTTGGTAAGGTCGTCATTAACCATCAACGTTAAAAAGGAGATGATGTTGAAAAACGAGTTGATGATACTTGACATGATGGCTAATAACCATTGGAAGCGTCCCGTTTATTTTGCCGTTACCGTTGGTCAGGATAATTATGCTGGTTTAGAAGACTATTTTCAGTTAGAAGGGTTTGCTTACAAGGTAGTGCCTATCAATACAGGACGTAACGATGGTCAATATGGTCGTGTGGATACTGAGAAGATGTACCGTCTTGTGATGGAGGATTTTAAGTGGGGTGGATTTAACAATCCAAAAGTATATTTGGATGAGAATCACATTCGTATGGCCACTAACATTCGCAACAACCTATCTCGCTTGGCTCAAACGCTTATTGAAGAAGGGAAAAACGAAAAGGCCCGTCAGATATTAAACAAAACCATGGAGGTGTTAAATCCTGCCATTGTACCACATAATTACTTTAGTATTTTCCTTGCCGATAGTTATTACAATTTGGGTGATACCCAACCAGGCGATCAAATTATTAAAGACTTAGCTAAAATTAATCTTCAAGAAATTGAGTATTTTTCTTCGTTATCTATTAACAATCGTAAGTCGGTAGATCAAGAGATGGAACGTTCAATGGCCATTTATTCTGAAGTTGTTAAGATGGCTCAATTACATAAAAGAACGGAGTTATTGAAGTTTCTTGAGGATGATTATGATGCGAGTATGACTAAAATACGTGCCTCAGTAAGATAACTAATATGGTACAACCTCCTTTATTATTAAGATGGCTTTTCCCTTATACCGTTTGGCGTAAGAGTTGGGCTAAAAAGGAGGTTTACCTAACGTTTGACGATGGCCCTGTTGAAAAGGAAACTACTTGGGTTATAAACACCCTAGCTACGTTTGGTATTAAGGCTACGTTCTTTTGTGTGGGCGAAAATGCACATCGCCACCCTCACTTAATGAAGTTATTAGTAGATAATGGGCATAGTGTAGGTAACCATAGTTATAATCATTTGCCAGCATGGAGATGTTCACGCAAGGCTTTTTTTGACAATGTTGATAAGGCGAAGCCCTATATTAAAAGTAGTTTGTTTCGCCCGCCGCATGGGCAGTTATACCCTTGGTATGTGCCCTTGTTAAAACGGCGGTTTAAACACATTGTCATGTGGGACGTGCTGTCAAAGGATTACGACGCGAGCTTAAGTGCTGAGCAGGTGACTAATAATGTATTAAACCATGTGCGTAATGGTTCGGTCATTGTGTTTCACGATTCCAAAAAAGCATGGGATCGTTTACAGGTATCATTACCCGTTTGCCTTACAACTTTGCAAGAGCGAGGTTATGAGTTTAAACTATTTGAAATGTAATTATATAATCATCATACAATGAAAATTTTACTTTTAGGATCAGGAGGACGCGAACATGCCATGGCTTGGAAAATGTCTCAAAGTAAGAAGTTAACGCAATTATTTATTGCGCCAGGAAATGCGGGCACAGCTCAAGTGGGAGAAAATGTAAATATCAACCCCAATGATTTTGAAGCTGTTAAAACATTTGTGTTGGCTTCCAAAATAGATATGGTAGTAGTGGGTCCGGAAGAACCTTTGGTAAGAGGCGTTTATGATTATTTTTTAAATGATGCCTTATTGGCTCACATTCCAGTGATTGGCCCAAGCAAAGAAGGGGCTCGTTTAGAAGGAAGTAAGGAGTATGCCAAAGCATTTATGCAACGTCATAACATTCCTACTGCAGGTTATTTGCCAGTTACCTCAACTAATTTAGAAGAAGGAATAGCTTTTTTACGCAAGGTTAAAGCTCCTTATGTATTAAAGGCAGATGGTTTGGCAGCCGGTAAAGGTGTACTTATCCTTAACGATTTGTCAGAGGCTGAAACGGAACTAAAGGCCATGTTAGATGGTAAGTTTGGTGAGGCTAGTTCTACCGTTGTTATTGAAGAGTTTTTAGATGGTATTGAACTATCTGTGTTTGTATTAACCGATGGTGTAGGCCATGTGGTATTACCCGAAGCTAAAGATTACAAACGAATTGGTGAAGGAGATACGGGATTAAACACGGGTGGTATGGGTGCTATTTCTCCAGTTCCTTTTGCCGATGAGGCATTTATGAAAAAAGTATATGACCGTGTGGTATTACCTACCATCAATGGTTTAGCTAAAGATAACATTACGTATAAAGGCTTTGTTTTTATTGGTTTGATAAGCATCAAAAACGAACCTTTTGTGATTGAATACAACGTACGAATGGGCGACCCTGAAACAGAAGTTGTACTCCCTCGTATTAAAAACGATTTAGTCGATTTGTTTCAAGCAGTAGCTGAAGGTACGTTAAACACTAAAACCATTGAAGTGGATGAGCGTAGTGCTACCACGGTGATGCTTGTGGCTGGTGGTTATCCTGGCGATTACGAAAAAGGGAAAGTCATTACTGGTTTAGATCAAGTAAAAGATAAATTGGTATTTCATGCTGGCACGGTACTTAAAGATGGTCAGGTAGTAACCAATGGCGGAAGAGTTATTGCACTTACCTCGTATGGCAAAACCAAAAGTGAGGCGCTTAAAGACTCTTTTGACACCGCACAAAAAATTAATTTCGAGGGTAAATATTTCCGTTCAGACATAGGATTTGATTTATAGACATGTTATTTAAAACCATCAACCAAAACACCATAGCCGCGTATGCCTTACTGCCTATTTTTATGATAGGCATTTGGATGAATGCCTTTTTGGACGTCAGTCATCCCGCAATCGTTTTAAACCAAGATACCATGCCTTTATTGACCATGGTATTGTCAGTGTTGCAACAAAATGTGTTGGTATCTACTGGGGTGAGTATTTTCTTGGCTTTAATTATGGCTTTGGGTGTGAATCGAATTTTAAATAAATATGCATTGGTGAATATTCAGACGCCAATGCCTGGCTTTATTTATCTTCTATTTGTGAGTGGGTTTATTAGCATACAGAAACTCAGTGGCATTTGGTTTTTTACGCCCTTATTGTTGTTAGCCATAGAACGTTTGTTTAACGGCGCCGACCAGCGTAAACCAATGTCATGGTGTTTCGAAGCTGCCTTTTTATTATCCATAGGCAGTTTGTTTTATGCCAAGGGATTCTACTTTATTCTGTTGTTGTGGATAAGTATGTTTATACTTCGTATTTTCACTTTACGATCCATAGTAGCCTCTCTTATTGGCCTTTTGTTACCTTATTTCTTTGCGTTTGCGGGGTATTTTTTGTTAGACCAAGGTTCTGTTTTCATGAATCTGATACGTACTAATTTTACATCAGCTATTCCGTTTTACAACCACACCTTATTCTCTCAGATATATATTTAGTGTCTATCGTATCTGTAGCTAATTTAATGTCGGTCATTAAAATTATATCTCGCAAGTATTATCGTATTTTAATATGGTTGATCGTATTGTGTGTATTAGCAGTTTTAACACCTTTGTTCTCCTTGGAACTGATACCAGTGTTAGCTTTTGGATGCGCTGTGATGACTGCTCGTTTCTTAAAGTCAATCCGAATCGCCTGGTTACAAGAAGTTGTTTTTGGACTTTTGCTTGTTTTAACGTTAGCGGCTCAATTTCTTATTTAAGATTTTTTATTGCGCCAAGTCAAACTAGTTTTTTTTAATGAAAAACATCTTTTTTTAGCACCTTATTACCTCTGTTGTATAAATAACCAAACACTCTGGATGGCAATTGGGCTTACTCTTTTAGCTAGTTAATATTTTGAATGCCTAGCCTTTAAAGTAGTTGTGCAATTTATTACAACGATGAGTATTTATAAATTACGTCGGGTTTATTTCTCTTTTAGGATGCTTGCCTAAAAATAGGGTGGTCGATTCTATCAAACCACAAATTATCCCTGTTTTAGCATGGTTAGATAAAATAAATTGCCATAACTTAAATACGAATTACCATGATTATAGATGCGCACACTCACATAAATAACTATCACGAAGATAGAGTCATTTCGCTAGAAGATAGTCTTAATACACTTACAGATAGTATGTTAAAACAAGGTGGATTATGCCTTAGTGTTATCATCCTACAAAGTAAACCAACACCGTCCTAGCACAAAACAAGTAGTTGAAGCCATTAAAGGACGTAAGAATCTCGGGGTCATCT
>QKIO01000347.1 GCA_003251015.1 Bacteroidales bacterium | reverse complement strand
TTCATTATCGATAACGAAATTCAAAACTTTAAAACAAAAAAAGGCGTTTGCTAAATAACCAAACAGGCAAGATACCTTATTAACTGCGACCTAGCCAGAGGCATACACTTAACAAAAGCAAACCTAACCAATATCAAAACACGCTACGATGAACTAGGTTGAGTCTTTAATATTTACCTCTGTAAAGCCCTCAAAAATCGGAATCTCAAAATGACTAGCGGTAAACCTTTGTAGCGCATCTTGAAATAAACTTTTGACATACTTTACTGAATTTGAGTTAAAACGTTCATCAATAGATTGCTTTGATATCTTAACTCAAAAACGCATAAACAAAGTATCACAAAGTGATAACAAGTTTATCTCTTTCGGCTGTTTCATTTGAAACAGTAATGAATCAATAAACATCCTTGGTTTTAACTTAGATGCTCGTTAAGTAAAACCTTGTTGTTTGGCTGATAGCTCTAACGATGATTGACTAAAAAAATCAGTCAAAGAATGACTGAGCTTTCGGGTATAAAACTTTAGTTCTTCTGTATTTAGCTAGTAATAGAAACTATAAAAAAAACGTAAACGAACCTCTTACCCTGATGGCTATGAGCGAGACGCCAGACCGAACAATGCGCGTGATGTAACCCTACGATGAACGGGGGCATACTTACTTTAAAAGATAAATATTGTTTATTATATGAGCACAATACCTCACAAATAGAACAAACCCCAGAACAATAACTTGCGCTGGGGTTTGTGTTTTAATTATCTACGAAAGAATTATTTCTTTACTATTTTTAATGGTTGAAAATCCATTTTATAAACCTGACCATTACTTGATGCCATGCCAATGTATAATAAATACATATTGCCTTCTGGCAATTCAGCAGTTGGAACAAGCCCATCAAGGTTTAGTTTTGCTGTAAACGTGCCTGATTCTTTACCTAAAGCACTTGAGTCAATAACCACATCATAATCACCAGCTGATCTCCAATGACTGTTGAATTGACGCAGCCAAAATTTGATACCTCCCAAATCTTGTGCAACAATGGTATGGCCCGAACCAGCCGAGTAGTTAACGGTTATTTCCATGGTTTGTCCGATCACAAATTCTTTAGTTCTGATAAGGGCTGAATCTACCACTTGAAAACCAGGAGCTCTATATGTTTCTACGTTTAATGAGATACTGCCACTCACTTTTTTATTCTCAACAGAAACGGCTGTAATAGTAACTTCACCTTTGCTTACACCTGTTACCACACCAGACGCATCAACTGTAGCAATGGCCTCATTACTACTTAACCAGTTAACGTTTGTATTATCGGCATCTTTAGGTAGTATGTTGGCTTTAGCAGTTACTTGGTGACCTGTATAAACAACGGGCTTGTCACTTGTAACGGTTATTGCTTTTACCTTAAAAGGAACCAACTTAACTACTTTTACAGATGAAGCAGCTGACAAACCATTTGCTTTGCTAGTAGCCGTAATGGTTGCAACTTGACCTTTAGTACCTAAAGCAGTAACGCGTCCTTGTTGATCTACTTTTAATACAGCTTCATTGGACGATGACCAAGTCAGGTTTTTATTTGTATTTACAGGCTCTATTTTGGCCGTTAGATCGATGGTCTTGCCCATGCGTACTTCAGCCATAGGTAGATCAATAGTTACAGTCACCGGATCCACGCTGTCTGTGTCATAAATTTGGTTTGCCTTTTTGTCTTTTATCACAACTGTTTCGCCATTACGCCATTTAACAGTAATTTTTTTGATGATATCTTCGTTACCTAACCCAAAATGAACCATGTTCAATAAGCTTTGTGAGAAAATCTGACCAGCCGACTCCACTCTACGGCGATAAGTTTTTGTGGGTGTTTCAACAATCACTTCAGCGGCTATTGCATCCACGTGAGAAATTGGCGAATATCCAACTCTCACGGTTGTGTGATTTGCATTTTTAGCGTCTAGCTCATTTTGATACAAATACCACATGCCATATTCATCATTGCCATTCAACATGTCTAACTTACCATCTAAGTTAAAATCGAAAGCTTGTCCCATATCGCCATGTCCAGCTTCTTCCACACTATAGGCGGCATGACCTGTAAATATCTCAAACGAGCCTTTCCCATTATTTAACAGCATATAATCAGCAGGTTTTGATCTAATAAGGCCATAACGATACAAGTATAAATCACTAAAGCCATCATTATTAAAATCACCTACCGTAACTCCAGCTTGATTACCTCCTGATGGTATTTGCCATTCATTAGATACATCCACAAAAGTACCCCCATCATTACGTAATAGGATATCTTTTGGATTTCTGTTTAAACGAATAAACTCAGGTGTTGCATTTTTTACGCCACTTAAACTAAAGTTCACGTTCCAGAAGATATCGCCGTTGATAACAACAGCTGAGCGCCACTGTCCTTTTCCAACATGACCAAAATAGATGCCGTTACCAGATATGTCTTTTGGCCATCCTTCAGAGTCGGCTTGAGTAATGATCTTCTGTCCACCCTTTTTAAGATAACTGGGTACTTTATTTTTACCCAAATAAATAGGAAACTCTTCCCCTTTAAAACCATTTCTTCCAACAAAATCATACTCGTGTAAATCAATGTCTTTATCAGCAGCCAAGGCTAATTCAAAGCTACCTGCATTACGAATTTTAATATCCATAGTCATGTGAACAGGACAAAAGTCGAAAGATGGTTTGTTGCCAACACTAAACGCATCTCCACGCGCAAAGTATAAGTCAAAGTCGCCGTCATTATCAATGTCAATGTCAGTGGCTCCCATCATTTTGTCTGTTCCAACAAAACCTTTCGGTAGTTTTGATGATGCATCGGTAAATGTAAAATCGCCATTGCCTAACCAAATGGTATTTGTAGGATCGTATAACACAATATCATCAATATTATCACCATTTAAATCGGTAACTAAAGAACGTTGTGCGTCAGCATTCTCAATTCCTTCCACATGAATAATTTCAAAGGTCCCATCTCCCTTATTTCTATAGAAATTATGCTGAGGTGTTTCACCTTGTATGCCTTTCGCATTAACCAACATAAGATCTAAGTCACCATCCAAATCCATATCAGACCAAATAGCCCCTCTTCCGCGAGCGCCAACTGTGATGTTTGCATCTAAAGTAGAAAGCACCAAACGGCCGTTGTCATTTCTGTAAAATTCAGGTAGCGAAGGCGCTTTGCCATTACCACCACCTTTGGTTTGCATGATGTCTAAGTCGCCATCATTATCATAGTCTGCACACGAAACACCGTGCAAATCTTGCATGTACCAACGCGAAAGATTCTGGTCATGTTTAGTTACAGTGCCATCACCGTTGTTCCAATACAGCTTATTAGTTTCTTCGTTGTGATTAGTTACAATAAAATCATAATCACCATCCTGATCAATATCTGCCACACAAGGTCCACCATATTTAATAGACTTTACACGATCAAGACCTGCTTTTTCAGATATGTCCTTGTAAGAAGGAAGGTTTAATGAGGTGTAATCTTGAAAATCAAGTTTATTTACCGTCACCTCGCTATTAGTTGCAACTAGTTTTAAAGTCGTCTTTTTTAGTGCATCAAATCTAACCAAAGCCATTAATTGATGTGTCCCTGTGTTTGGAATATCAATATTGTCTAACAGAATATTGTCATTGTCATAAATGCTTAAATTAGCATAATCACCGCTTATCGTTACATTAAGACTTACTTTTTTAATTAAAGAACCAGCGATGTCATAAGGTACGTCGAGAGGTTTAAGCAGCGTTATTTTTTTAGGGCTTGAAATTACCTGAGCATATAAGTTAGTCTGCCAACCTAACGCAACACTAAATAAGAGTATAGCGTTAAAAATTTTAAAATGCTTCTTCATGATTAATTGTATATAAGTGTATTTTATAAGTTTTAATGTAAAAATTATAAGAGACAAAAAAAGGCACAAAAAGTCATAAATACGAATTTAATAAGCCTTTAAAAAGGGGGGATTTTAATTTATACACACGGTTCTCATAAAATATTATTGTTTTGAATAGAGGATCTTTCATGTAGATAAAGTAGGGGGAGAAGTTATGGTAAATCGGAGGTGTTTTGCAAGCGCTGCACTATTTGTTTAGTAGATAGTGTTTTCTGAGTTTATTGCGTCTTGTTAGTCATGTATTGTCATTTGAATTAACAAGCTTTTAATATGAGAGTGTAGGTTTGAGTCTTAAATTTTTATCGAAAAGGAACAGCCAAACCTTAAGAGTTTGAAAAGCTCATAAATATACAGTTGTCCTGTTTTTGTCCAGTATAAGCATTGTTTATTTTATAGCTAACAGGATCTACTTGCAAGACTTTTTTTCTATTTTCATTCTCCTTTGGTTTAATTTTCTCATTTTTGTGCTTCTAAAAAACAAAGTTTACAAATTAAAGGTCTATGGAAACAGTAGTGAGTGGCATACGTCCCACAGGACAATTACACCTTGGGAATTATTTTGGTGCAGTGAAGAATTTTTTGAGGATGCAGAAAGAATATAATTGTTATTTTTTTATTGCCGATTACCACTCCCTTACCACACATCCTACTCCTTCTGATTTACACAGTAATGTGCGTCAGGTATTGGCCGAATACCTCGCTGCAGGCTTAGATCCTGAACTTGCGACCCTTTACGTGCAGAGCGATTTGCCTGAGGTGGCAGAGTTAACCCTTTTACTTAACATGAATGCCTATTTGGGTGAGTTGGAGCGTACTACCTCGTTTAAAGATAAAGCTCGTCAGCAACCCGAGAATGTGAATGCTGGGTTGTTAACCTATCCTGTGTTGATGGCAGCGGATATATTAATACACCATGCGGCGAAAGTGCCTGTGGGTAAAGACCAAGAGCAAAATTTGGAGATGACACGTAAGTTTGCGGGTCGTTTTAATCGCATGTACAATACCGAATATTTCCCTATTCCTCAGCCATTTAATTATGGCGAACAATTGGTCAAGATACCAGGCTTAGATGGCAGTGGCAAAATGGGTAAGTCGGAAGGTAATGGTTTATACTTGGCCGATGATGCCAAAACGATTACTAAAAAGGTGATGAAAGCTGTGACGGACGCCGGGCCTACAACACCCAATTCGGAGATGCCCGAATCAGTACGTAACTTATTTACCTTGTTAGATGTGGTTTCTACTGCAGATACAGTACAGCACTTTAAAGATAAATACAATACGTGTGACATTCGTTATGGTGATTTGAAAAAGCAATTAGCAGAAGATATCATCGCATTTAATGCACCCATTCGCGAACGCATTCTTGATATTTCATCCAATGACGACTACCTAAGTAAGGTGGTGAAAATGGGCAAAGAAAAAGCGCATGAAAGTGCTGCAAAAACCATGAAGGAAGTGAGGGAAATCCTTGGGTTTAGATCTTTTTAATTATTACAACCATTATTTATATCAACTCATTAGTCGTTGAGCAGTTTGATTTGATGAGTTAGAGTTTATGGGCTTTTAACATCTAGCTAAATACACTGCAATTAGCAATGGTAGGATGATAATTTATCCAAAAACAATGCGTATACACAGATGGTATTAGTTATTGTTTTACGTTAAATTTAGAGTTCACCCAATAAAGAAATACACTATGAAAAAAAATCTACTATTTATTGCGGCTCTTATTGCGATGCAGAGTTTGCAAGCACAAGACCAAGCTGTTACTCCTGAAGTAAAACCCATTAAAGTTGAAATACATGGTTTTGTGGGTGTGGACGCCTACTACGATACTCGTCAGAGCGCCATGGTGCGTAATGGAAGTATTTATCTATGGCCACAAGCACCTTCATTAGACATGGATGGTAATGATATTAATGAGCATGGTTACTCTGATATTGATGCGGCACATTCGCGTGTTGGTATTCATATCACAGGCCCTGATGCATTTGGCGCCAAGAGTTTTGCTATGGTTGAAGGTGACTTCTTAGGTAAATCAGGT
>QKIO01000181.1 GCA_003251015.1 Bacteroidales bacterium | reverse complement strand
CCTCCAAAAACAGGAGGTGATACCGCAGATTCTTCACTTTTAACTTCGCCTTTAGGAGCAATACTAAATACAACATCTCCACTACCTCCGCGATTGGAAGAAAGAAAACCTCTAAATTTATCCTTAGGATCTAACACATAACCAAAATCATCTTTTGTACTGTTTATTGGTTGACCTAAATTTTTGATTCCGTACCAATTACCAGCCTCATAAGTCGCTACGAACAAATCTAAACCGCCATATCCAATATGACCATCAGAGGCAAAATAGAGTTTATTATCTTTACTTATAAATGGAAACATCTCATCTCCAAAAGTATTAACTTCCTTTCCTAAATTCTCAACCTTACCAAAATTACCATTATCTTTAATAACAGCACGATACAAATCTTTTCCTCCAAAACCACCTTTCTGGTTTGATACAAAATATAAATATTGATCATCAGGAGAAACTGCTGGGTGAGCTAAATCGTAATCATCATTATTAAGACTTAATTCTTTTTCATCAACCCAATCTTTTCCATCAAACACAACAGAAAATATTTTAAGTCTACTATTACCACCTTTAATACGAACACTTTTAGTAAAATACATAGTCTTATAATCACTGGTATAAGAAATGGCACCTACATGGTAGTTGAATAACAAATTTTTAGAAAACGGTTCTTTATCGGGTTGTATTTCTCCATTTTTTATCGAGGAGTAATATAAATTCAAAAAAGCACCTCCCTGTTTATCAACAGCTTTAGAGGCTTCCTCTCCCTCTGATGAATACACAACTCCATTACGATAATATTGTATGCCAAATGACTGCCCACCAATAAGCAAACCTGCTGGGTTAACAAGCACACTGTTGTCTAACACAGTATTATCCATAGCCCAACGACATGATTTTATCAATTCGTTCATTTGAATAGGATTAGCCCCTTCCTTTTTCGCTTTCTCATACCATTCAATCGCTACTTCAAAACCACCCTCCTTATGAAAACAAGACGCTAAGTTATACACATCTTCACCTTTAAGGTCTTCCTCAAACTCAAGATATGAACTAAAAGCAGTTGAGATATCATTTAAATGATAATAACAACGAGCTACCTTTATTTTTTCTTCTTTAGTTAACTCACCACCTTTAGCAACAGCCTTCTTATAATAATCTAAAGCTTGAAAATACTCTCCTTTTAGAAGATAACTATCAGCCTTTCTTATTTCAGTTTTTTGACCATAAGAAAGGCCAAATACAGAAAGAAAAAGAAGAATAAGAAATAATTTATAGTTAGGATTCATGGGTAATATTTTAAACCTATTAAATAATATTTAACGAAAATATATTTTTTTTTTAGAAATATCTAATCGACCTCATACCAGGACGTTTATTAAACGAAAAATCAAACTGTAATCCAATCTCATGCGACCCATATTTACCATAGGTATTCAAATCTGAGAAGGTATAATCAAACGAATAACGAACTGTAAAATTTCTATCTATTATGTACTCTGTAAGCACCACCATATTAGAAACACTTCGGTAGGATAAACCGACCCATAACCGCTCGACAAATAGAACGTTAGCAGTCAAATCAAAAGTAAGAGGAGCACCAATTACAGTACGAAATAATGCAGTTGGTTTAACTTTAACATCACCCCAAGTAAAAATATACCCTCCATACCAATAGGAATGCAAATTTTTGATATTAACGGTATTTTTAAACTTATCAGCATCAGAATCAAACGTAGGATTAAAAAACTTAGGAATAGAAAATCCAGCAAAATAATTAGTGTTGTAGAAGTAGGTACCAACTCCAAAATTGAAGCCTAAATTAGACTCTTTACCCAAAAACATAGGGTCACCAAAAGTATTTGTAATTGCTTTGGTACCATCATACACACTAGAAGTTAGTCCCATTTGAAGACCAAATGATATAAATTTCTGCTGATTATCAAGTTTTAATTTATAGGATGTAGCTCCCATGAAATTAAAAATATTACTAAAACCAAGGTGATCATTTTCTAAAACTAAACCAACTCCTAAATCAGTATCTTCAATAGGACCGTGTACGTTTAAAGCTTGATTCATAGGTGCCCCATTCATACCCACCCACTGATTACGGCTAACCATAAGCCCACTGATAACATCACGTGATCCGTTATAGGCCGGATTCAATAATCCTTGATTACCTATGTAATTATTGTACTGTGATTGACTTTGCCCTTTTACAGACAAAATAAACATCATACAGAACAATATCGATATTAGATACTTCATAGTTAGATTTTTATCTCCTCAATTCAATAAAACCATTGTATTGTTTTGTTACCAGCTTATAGCTATCACTACCCGAAGGAAGAACATCAACCTCCTTCTTTTTATCTTCAGGAACGTTGATTACAATGTTAAACACATAATAGTAAGTACCACTTGGCAATTTAGATCCTAAAGAAACCATTGCTCCGGCATTAGACGTACCATCAAAAACATCATCTACGCCATATACATTTCCTTTGGAACGATATACTAAAGTACCCCATCTATTATATACTTCTAATCTAGATTCAGATACTTGTTTAGGATTTGCATAATCTCCCGTAATAATATATTTATCATTAATATTATCACCATTGGGTGAAAATGCATTTGGTATTAACAGGAAATTATCATCATCAAAATCAACATTACCAACAAAAAACACAACCGTACCTATATCTTTACGATCTGTAAAACTCGTATTATATACTTCGTAGTGAACCGAATCGATACCATAGAAACTTGGTTTTTTAATAAAATTAATTACACCTGTATTAGCATTTAACTCAATCTTATTACCAAACTTGGTAGTGTAGTTAATTATCTGATCTACAGGCTTATTTACCGTCTCCACGAGTTTGAAGAAGATATTTTGATTAGTCCCAGAAATAACGTCAATCTTAGGATCATGAATGTCATTAAACCATACCAATGTATCTTGTTTTGTAAATCCGGAAGGAACAGCAACAAAATCATCTACAGCAATAAATGGTTTTTCGGAAAAGAAAACATTTCCTAACATAGTTGAATAACAACCATCTAAACTAACTGCCTCTACAGTATAGGTACCTCCAGTTGATAAAGTACCAAACGATAGTTCATCACCAGTACCTACAAGAGTTGTATCAGGAGTCATTAACGTATTAGAAACCCTATCTAGATAAAGATTGTAAAAATAACCAGGCTCTGAACTAACTAAACGTAATTCATCAACATTAACCAAACCATTACAGATAATATCACAAGCAGCGCCACCATTCAAATATAAGCTTAAAGGAATAGGCAAGGGATTGACATTAACAAACACTGAATCGCTAAATGTTGAACAGCCTGTATCAAAAAACGTAGCTTTAACCAAAAACGTATCCACAGGAAATAGACCTACAAAAAGCTCTAAATCACCAGTACCATCAATAAAACCAACCGTTTTCTTTTTGTTGTTGATTAATTGATAACCCATATTTAACTGGGTGGTTGTTTGGATAGGTACCCCATCAAAATTAGCACAGTAACTATCGCCACCAGTAAGAGTAACAATAGGTTTTAGAGGACTTTCTTTATAAGTAACATCTACAACACCCATTGTCAAATCACAAGTACCACCGGCAATTCCGTCTACACTGTATAATACTACACCTCCACCAGTATTGGGTAAATCCCAAATAATGTCAGTACCATCACCAATACTATCCATATTCATATCAATATCATCAGCAAACAAACGATAAGTAACACCTGATTGACTAGATTCCAACTTAAGTTTTGCACCTACAGAGGCGCATACATTATTTTTATCAACACTAAGTTTTTTCTTATCTGGACTACTTAAAGGAGCCTCAATAACTAACGGAATTCCACCATTCATAGGCGTAATACACCCAAAACCACCATAAGAAGCTTCAACTGTATATGTCCCTTCACTCACTTCACCTAATATGAGTTCAGCACCAGAGGCATTACCAACTGTTTCTAGTATAATATCATTCGCAGCATCATATACACGATACATCACTCCATCTTGTTGATTCTCTAACACTAAATCTACACCACTTGTGTTAGAACAATAGGCAAAAGAAGTATTAGTCACATTATAATTAACAATATCTGGAGCTTGTTGTACTTTAATAACACCATTCATATTAGAGGTACATAAGGTAAGCGTATTATACGACACAATGCTATACAAGCCTGTTTCTGAAGCCAATGGAGCAAAAGGTCCAAACCTTAGTTCATTACCAGAACCCATTGCTGTAGCCTTATTTTTACCTCCCATTTGAACCACATACATAACATCCAATTCTGATTCATCAAGAGTTAAATAAGCGCCACCTTCGCTGGCACAATAACGACCATCTCCCTTAACTTGAAAGGCAGTAGGTAAGGGATTAACAACAAGTGTTTTTCTTGGCAACATCTCTATATTACATGTAAGTCCATCAGAAGCCATCACAAAATACTGACCTTCTTCATTTACACGAGTAAAGGAAAGAGGATTATTTGTTCCTAATTTTGATTCTTTAATATCTCCAGTGCTAGAACCAGGAGAGTCAGCTAAATAAAGAGAATAAGTAATACCAGATTCTGAGCCATCTAAACCAAACACCACACCTGGATCACCATTACAGATACTTCCACTACCTGTCATGCCAAACACAGTAATAGCACCAGGCACATCAACATTAACAGTTTGAATCAAAATATCTTCACAACCATTAAATTCAGCATAAACCTGATAAGTTGCGTTTTTATCAATTACAGCAAGCGGAAATTCAGCATTTCCTAGACCATCACCAACAACACTATTACCAATTTTATTGAAATCTTTAGCTAAAGTGTAAATAACACCTGCTTCTCCAGCTACTACTCTAATTAAATCACCATCTAAACAACCAGTACCTTCATAGTAAACTTCTACATCTTTAGTTAAATCTGCATAAGGTTTAGAGGTAATTGGGAAATTACCATTCATAACAGACGAACAACCTGTAACACCATCCGTGCGTTGTGCCTCTATACCATAAGTTCCAGTGGCATTAACTTCAAAATCTAAAACACCTCCATTACCTTGTAACCAATCCGAGAATGAATTATCATCGCTATTCACCCAGCGATATTGAACAGTACTTTCTGAACCATCAATGTGTACAAAAGTCGAACTGCCAGTACAAAAATCACCATCACTTGTCATATTATATACAACAGGTAAGGCATCCTCAATAACATCAACGGAGTTAAGCATTTGAACAGGACAGCCAATAATATCATACCTAGCCTCAACTGAATACGTACCCTCAGTAAGGAAATTACCAAAAGACAAACGACCACCTAAAACACCAAGCACAGGAGCACCAACATCAATTCCATCAAGTTTTAACTGGTAATAAACACCATCTTCTTGATCAAGCATAAATATTTCAACACCATCTACATCAGCTGGACAATAATGACCAGCATTCTCTACCTCTAAAGCATATGGTACAGGAAGAGCTACTTCTTCTACATTTACACTACTATCCATAGGGAAAAAACAACCCGCCACGTTAACAAAAGCAGTATAAACTGTTACAGTAGGAGGATTAAGCGCCAATGCAACACCAAAATCTAAAGGATTTGCATCACCTACCCCATTGGCAGTAATACCAGTAGGAGTACCATCGGCATATAATTCGTAAGTGGTGGATGCATCCGAACCTGATAAATAAAGGTCTACACC
>QKIO01000150.1 GCA_003251015.1 Bacteroidales bacterium | reverse complement strand
CGTTAGAACTGTGACTTTGCTGATGGCTTCCTTCAGATTTGGGGTCACCCCCAACACCCTTGCCAATTGCTAGTTCTTCCTGTCAACGAGGCGAACTCAAGAACGTTTCATCTTGATAGCACGTTACCATGCCCGACATACAAAGAAAGCCACTTACAAATAAATGTAAGTGGCTGATAATGAAGTACCGAGAGCCGGGGATGATCCGGCGACCTCAGGATTATGAATCCTGCGCTCTAACCAACTGAGCTACCTCGGCAACTATTTGCAAACATCCTTATGCCCTTGCATAATTCCTTTTTTGCGGTTGCAAATGTATGACAAAACAACCAATATTCCCAAACAAAAAATAAATATATTTCAAATAAAATCAAACAACCATCCAAACAACCACATTATCAACACATTTATCAATCTAAAAAAAAATCACCATTAGAAAAAACCATATCAAAACATTGGCTTAGTTTTTTTTTTTATGATAATTGACCTATCTTGTGTGCTTAATCACTTAATTAATCTATGAACCATGTCCGTTCAAAAGGAAAAATTTGAAATAGAATACATTGTAAATACGTCGCCTACTATTTTATTTACGCGACTTAGCACACCTAGTGGCCTGTCGGAATGGTTTGCAGATGATGTAAACCTAAAAGGGAAAGTTTTTACTTTTGTATGGGAAGGCACTGAACAACAAGCTGAACTAATCGCAAAAAAAGATAATAAACTAGTACGTTTTCATTGGTTAGATGACGAAGATGAAAAAACGTATTTTGAGTTTAGAATTGAAACCGATGAATTAACTGGCGAAAATGCAATTATTGTTACTGATTTCATCGAACCTGACGAAACAGAAAGTGCCATTGAATTATGGAATCAACAGATTGAAGAACTTAAACATGGACTAGGCTCTGTTTAATCCATTAACAATGCATTTTAACCAATACCCTTTTCGTTAGAAATAGGGTATTTTTTATGTTCTAAAGTGCCATTTACACTATTCCAAATCTCGTTATATTAATATTTGCACTACCTTTGTGGCGCATCTATGACGCAAAAACAACACTCAACGGTTAATCCTTATTTCCGCACATGAAGAAGTTGCATCTTTTTATCTTAAAAAGTTATTTGGCACCATTAGCAATGACTTTTTTCATCACCCTATTTATCCTAGTCATGCAATTCTTATGGCGATATGTAGATGATATGGTAGGTAAAGGGCTTGATTTCTTTGTACTCACCGAGCTTCTTTTTTACGCTTCGGTACAAGTAATACCAATGGCACTGCCACTTGCCATTTTACTAGCCTCCTTAATGTCATTTGGCAACCTTGGGGAAAACTACGAACTAACGGCTATAAAGGCATCTGGCATATCATTACCTCGCACTATGATGCCCCTCATCATTTTCACCATCTTCACTTCAATAGGTGCTTTTTGGTTTTCAAACAACGTCTTGCCCATCGCTAACCTGAAGTTATACTCACTTCTTTACGATGTGAAATTAGCAAAACCAGAGCTTGACTTAAAAGAGAAGATTTTTTACAGTGGGATTGATCAATTTAGCATTAAAATAAACGACAAAAACGATGAGAATAACCTCTTATACGATTTCATGATTTATGACCATCGTGACAATTTGAATAAGAACTCCAACATCACTCTGGCCGATTCAGGTCGAATACAAATATCAGAAGATAAAAAACTGATGATCTTAACCCTATTTGATGGAGTACGATATGACGAAAAAGTAGGTTTAGAACGCAAACGTTTACGCCCCAGAGACCAACAAATGTTTAGAACCGATCACTTTAAGGAAGAAGTCGTATTACTCGAAATGCAAGGTCATGACTTCTCACGCACCGACGAGCAGTTATTTACCCATAGTGATAAAATGAAAAATTACACGCAGCTAAGGCATGACAAAGATTCTTTAACAAAAATGCGTGACACATTAATCATGAACCTATCTTCCAGCACAAAAGACTTTCATTCTTCAATGCAATTAGCTCGCACCAATCAAACAACCAACATTGACTCTACAAAGACAATTGACCCTATTAACCTAGCTAATTCATTAGGTGACGAGGCAATAGCCTTAACAATTGCCAACGCACTAGATAAAGCGAGAATGGACAAAAACATGCTTTCGGACCAAGTCAACGCCTATATCAAACCCCATGACGATAAAATTATCAGACATAGCATGGAGCTCCATCGAAAATTCACCCTATCATTTGCTTGTTTTATCTTTTTCTTTATTGGTGCGCCACTAGGAGCCATCATTCGTAAGGGAGGACTCGGAATGCCAGTGGTTATATCCATACTATTTTTTATCATCTATTACATCATTGATACGTTTGGTGCCAAACTTGCACGCGAGGGCGTTATCCCCGTATATCAAGGACTTTGGCTATCCTCATTCATCCTATTTCCTGTTGGAGCATTTTTAACTTACAAATCAGCAACCGACTCAAGCCTTTTAAACATTGAGGCCTACCAAATATTCTTTAGAAAACTATTTAAGCGAGAGAAATACGACCTCTCCAATCGATTGGATAAGCAAAATAATATTTCTCCAAGCGACAACTAGATCGTTTTTATCATTGTAATGCTTTTATATTTAACTATTTTTGCACTCACATTTTAGAGTTTCTTACAAAATACAATGTAGATGTCTGATTTACAAAAGTTTAAGCTAAACACCATTGAGGAGGCTATCGAAGCCATTAAAAAAGGAGAGTTAATCATTGTCATTGATGATGAAGACCGTGAGAATGAAGGTGATTTTGTGGCTGCCGCCGAATTAATTACTGCTGAAAAGGTAAATTTCATGGCTACGCACGGCAGAGGCTTGATTTGCACTCCAATAACAGAAGCCAGATGTGATGAGTTAGAGCTAGAATTAATGACTGGTCAGAACACAGCTACTCACGCAACGCCATTTACCGTTTCGATAGATTTATTGGGTTATGGATGTACCACAGGTATTTCAGCATCAGATCGTGCTAAAACAATCTTAGCCCTAACCAATCCAAATACAAAACCTGAAGACTTAGGACGTCCTGGGCATATATTCCCCCTTAAAGCTCGCGAAAGAGGGGTACTACGTAGAGCTGGACATACCGAAGCGGCTGTAGACTTGGCTCGTTTAGCAGGTCTTTCTCCTGCTGGTGTGCTTGTGGAAATTATGAACGAAGATGGCACCATGGCACGGCTTCCCGAATTGATGGAGATAGCTGCCAAGTTTGACATGAAAATAGTTACGATAAAGGATCTGATAACCTATCGTTTAAAAGAAGAAAGTTTAGTTGAGAAAGGCGTGGAAGTTAATCTACCAACTCCAGATGGTACTTTTAAATTCATCCCTTTCAAACAAAAATCAAACGGACTAGAACACATCGCATTAATCAAAGGTACTTGGGAACCTAACGAACCTATCTTAGTTCGTGTACATTCATCATGTGCCACAGGAGATATCTTTGGCTCGTTACGATGTGAATGTGGCCAACAGCTTCACAAAGCAATGCAAACCATTGAGAGTGAAGGCAAAGGCGTAATTGTCTACATGAACCAAGAAGGCAGAGGTATTGGTTTGATGAATAAAATAAAAGCCTACAAACTACAAGAGGAAGGCATGGATACGGTCGAAGCTAATATTGAATTAGGATTTGACGCAGACGAGCGCGACTATGGAGTTGGCGCACAAATACTTAGAGAGCTAGGCGTTCATAACATGCGTCTAATGACAAACAACCCCATCAAACGCGTTGGACTAGAAGGCTATGGCCTTAAAATAGTTGAAAACATTGGGATTGAGATAGCGCCTAATCCACACAACGAATTCTACATGAAAACAAAACATGAACGCATGGGTCACAACCTTGAGTTTTTTAAATACAAGAACAAATAAATAAAAGGAGGCTAAGCCTCCTTTTTTATTACACTATATTTATAACTCCCGAGCTGTTATCTTTTCGAGCACCCGTTACTGAGGCCAAACAGTTGGGTTGGTGATTCCACCTTAGCAGACCTAAAAAAGCAAACACTAATGCTTCTTTATATTCAACCAATAAACTACTAGGGACGGTAACCTTACGCCCGAGCTTCACTTCTATCAACTCTATTAAAAACAAATTATAAGCGCCACCCCCAGTAAATAATACATCACCTACGCCAGCTTGATTAACATCTGAGACAATACGGTTTGCAAAATGCTCATAACAGGTTCGAATTATATCTTGCACACTTATATGCGAGAACTGATTTAATACCTCATCAAAATGATGATACACCCACTCCTCGCCCAATGATTTTGGCGCCTTTTGCGCATAATAATCCAACTTCTCTAACTTAGACAGAAGGGTTAAATCAACATGTCCGTCACGACCTACCTGACCTTGATCATCGTACGAAAGCCCCATGGGTCGTACCAAACGATTAATCACAAAATTCACTGGACAGATATCCCAAGCCACACGATGCCCTTCCTTTTGCATTGATAAATTAGCAAAGCCTCCAAGATTAACACACGCTACATAATCGCTAAACAACAACAAATCACCTATTGGCACCAAAGGAGCCCCTTGACCACCTAAGGTTATATCTAAGGTTCTAAAATCACTAATGGATGTAATGTTTGTGACGGCAGCCAATGTAGCTCCATCACCAATTTGTAATGAAATATTTTTAGTTGGCTCATGAAAAACCGTATGGCCATGCGAAGCTATAAAATCCACGTCAATGTTGGTATCATGCAAAAACGAATTGACCTGTTCACCCATCCAACGGCCATACGTGCGATGTAAGGCAATTAAGTCATAACCAGAAAGCGTTCTAGCCGTCTTAAGTTGCTGTGTCCAATACACATCATAAGGAATGGTGGATGCCTTGAGAATTTCAAAATTCCACACACCAGAAACCTGAATAAAACGACATAAAACAATATCTAAACCATCTAACGATGTACCTGACATCAAGCCTACACAACAATAACTCACATCCTCACTATTCATCTACTCTTCACTTTAAGTTTATCACAACGGAAAAATACTAATAAAAACAAGCCATTTAAACTCAATTAAGATATAAAAACTGATATTGATCGTATCTTTGCCTTAAGTGCAAATTACGTTGAATACAATTTTAAAACAAACATGTCATATTCAGACGATTATTACTCACCCCCTCCTCAACAAGAACACATCGATTATTATATGGATCCAAAAGGATATCGAGTAATGACCGAAAAATTTCTTAAAGAACGGGGATATTGTTGTGGCAACGGCTGCCGTCACTGTCCGTATTTCCCAAATCACACAAAGGGAAACCGCGAGTTAAGAGAGTAAGAAGATAGAATATTACGGCAGTTAGTATAGTAAACAAAGAAGAAAAAAGGTACAATGAGCACAACAAAACTACGCATCGTATTTATGGGCACACCCGATTTTGCAGTAGCTAGTCTACGCAATTTGGTAGAGAATAATTTTAATATTGTAGGCGTGATTACAGCACCGGACCGCCCTGCAGGCCGTGGCTTAACACTTAAACAATCGGCCGTAAAGGAGTATGCTGTTAGTCAGAACATTCCTGTTTTACAACCAGAAAAATTAAAGAATCCTGAATTCCTGAGTGAGTTAGAGGCTCTAAAAGCAGACTTACAAATTGTTGTAGCGTTTAGAATGTTGCCTGAGGCGGTATGGAATATGCCACGATTGGGTTCATTTAACCTTCACGGCTCATTATTACCCCAATATAGAGGAGCTGCACCAATCAATTGGGCGGTAATAAATGGCGAAAAAGAAACTGGAGTAACCACCTTTTTCCTTCAACATGAAATAGATACGGGTGACATCCTATTATCGAGCAAAACAATCATCTCGGAGGATGATACAGCAGGTACGGTTCACGATAGACTAATGCAATTGGGTGCCGAATTGGTACTTACTACAGTCAATGCAATTGAGCATAACACCACAAAACCTATGCCTCAACTTCTAGAAGGCATTGAACTAAAAAAAGCTCCAAAAATATTTAAAGAGGACTGTCATATCAACTGGCAAAACAGCGCAGTGACCATTCGAAATATGATTAGGGGGTTATCGCCTTACCCAGCTGCATGGACAGAGTTGAAAATGATAGACAATACCCTGATTAGTCTTAAGATCTTTGAGGCAACTCTAACCAACACTTATAACCTAGAGCCTGGCAAAATAGAATCGGATGGTAAAACCTATCTTAAAATTGGCACTAAAAACGGTGATTTAAGCATAGATGACCTTCAGTTAGCTGGCAAAAAGAGAATGAAAACAACTGATTTACTCAGAGGATTTAAAATTGAGAATTGTTTGGGTGTAAACTAAAGAAAAGCGGCAATTAGCCGCTTTCTTGTTTTATTACTCATGCAAAATAAGCATTGGGTGATCGGGATGTAATACCATTTGTTTAGTAATGCTTGGGTGGAATAATCGTTCAAAAAACCCTTCTTCATGTCTCAATAAAGTCAGAAGATCGGCATCATTCTCATCCATAAATTTTAAGATACCATCACTCACATCATCACCTTCTACAAAATTGAAACTCAAATCAACCCTCTCAAAATGCGATGCGATTTGACTCTCTGCATCTAAGCGATTGGTAATATCATCATCCATAACATTAACGAACAAAAGGGTAGAGTTAAATTGTCGAATAATATCACATAATGGAACCATGGCTTTGCCTGACTTAATATTTTTCAAATCGGTAGCAAACACAATCTTGTCTGGTTTTTTATATTTTGCATGTTTAGGAACCACCACAATAGGTGCCTTAACACTTTTCACCACCGCGTAGGCATTACTACCTAGTAGGAAGTTTTCGAGAGCTGTTTCTCCTCTGCATCCCATCACAATAAGTTCAGGTTTAAACTCATTGATTTCGTTATGAATTACATCGATCAAAGTACCAAAACGAGAAGCTAATTCGATGCGTACATTGGGGAAACGTCTTTTTAACAGGGATAATTCGCTTTTCAAACCTTTCTGGCTTTCTAAAGCCAATTCTTCTTTGACCTGCATGATGTAAGGACTGCCGCTAAACTCTAGATCGTAGGCATTTAAAAGGTCGAAATAAACTTTTTCATTTTCAAACATCTTGAGAGCATACATTGCAGCATTCCTGGCAGTATCTGAGAAGTCGGTTAATAATAATATACGTTTCATAACCACAGATTTTAATGTTACCAGAGAAAGCAAAACAATACCGGTGCTGCAAAACAACCGTAGGAAGTATTCGTAATCGAACGTTATCAATTAAGACTAAAGTACAGTTGTTATACGACATCAAACCTCGTATGTTACTATATTAGTCAACGCATTACAAGCATTAATCAAATCGAAAGAAGGCTTAATCAAGAAACTGAAACATGAAATAAAAAAACTGAAAGAAATTATGACGCAGAAAAACCCAAGCGACGCAACATAAAACGGCCTTGCATATCTTGCTCGTCATTGCTATGCCCTTCAATATTAAATGGGTCATCAAGAAAGGCAATGCGATCATCCAAACAATAATGTATCGACCGATCGCCATCTACAATTTCATAACGCTCACCCTTTAGAAATAACTGATCGCCTTGCACTTCGCCCTTGACTTCTATAGCTATAGAAAACGGCAGCTCTTCGGCAATATATTCGGTATAAACCAAGGAGCCCACGATACCACCTTCATTTTGCACAAACATGGCATATCCAAGGTCAAATCCAGACCCAAATTCCTCGTAAAAACTCCAAACACCAGATAAATCCATAACAAAAAAAAAGAGTTGACTCACTCGAATCAACTCTTGCAAAATTAAGCAATTTAAATTAAGCTACTGCACCACCAATTAAAATGGCAGCTACTAAAGCTAAGATCGCATATAATTCTGGAAATACAGCTAGAATAAGTGATTTACCAAAAAGATCATGCCCCGCTCCTATGCCCGCTATGCCATTCGCACAAACTTGCCCTTGACGAATTGCAGACAATAGACCTACAACACCCAAAGCTAATCCAGCACCAAACACAGCACCTGACTGCAACCATGTAATTTCAGGTTTTAACAAATCAGCTAACATAAAATACCCGATAAAACCATATAAACCTTGCGATCCTGGCAATGCACTTAGTGTTAAGTAACTACCAAAGGCAGATTCATTTTTTTTGATGGCGCCAATGGCTGCATTTCCACCAATAGTACAACCATAGGCACTTCCTATTCCAGTTAGCGCTACCATTAAACCAATTCCAATATAAGCAAATACAATAGGTTCCATAATTTACTTTTTACTAAGTTATTGTTATTATTATTATTTATTTTCTTGTGTGTACTTCTTAAAAGGTTTGTAGGCTTTTCCACCTCCTTCAAAACCAGCATTTTTATAAAACTCTACAAATGTTAAACGCAATGGATGCACCATTGAACCCAAACCAGACATGAAGATATTAATGGAATGTCCTACTAATAATACTAATATCATTAACACAAAACCAACCACTTGCATTACAAATGAACTGTCGGGAGTAAATAGCTTAAGTGCCAAATTATTAAAAACTAAACCCAAAATGGCACTTGCCAACCCTAACGCAAACAAACGCACATAGGATAACAAATCACCTACGCCACCTACCACGGTATTATAGGTATCCCATATACCCACTCCGAAATTAAGCAATAGATTCTTCCCTGGGGTATTCATAAAGAATATGCCCACCAAACAAAGTGAGGCAAAACCCACATAAAAACCATTAAAAAAGATCACCACTTCGTTATTAACAAAAACAGCATTAATCAGCGAACTGATAATAAGGAAAGCCCATCCAAAGGTAGAAACAGCGTGTAACACCCCTTTTTGTTTGATGAGTTTAGCTGCTCGCAAAAACATACCAAATAAGATTTGAATTAAGCCTAACCCTAAGGATGCTTTAAACATAATATCCTGGATCACTTTACCAATAGGTCGCTCTATAGAACCATAGGCTTGGGCGATGTTGCTATAAAAAGGCAAGTTGGTAGAATATAACTCGATACCAAAAAACGAACCACTTAGCAGTCCAAAAACCATGGTTGACGCACCTAAAAGCTGCACTAAAGAGAGTACTGATGTCGATCCCTTTTGTTTAAATTTTAAATAAGAAGCTACTAAAACAAACAGAAGGCCATACCCCGCATCACTAAAACAAAACCCAAAGAATAATAGGTAAAAAGGAGCTAAATAAGGCGTTAGATCAATCTCATTATAAGCAGGCAAGGAGTATAAATTACTAATGGATTCGAACAAACGACTAAATCGATTATTCTTGAGCAAGACAGGTGGATTATCCTCAATAACGCCCTCATGATTTAAGTAATAAACCCCTTGAGCATCCAGAAACTCATCAACTTGCGCTTTTACTGTATCGGGCACCCACCCTTCGAGTAACTTTACATTACCTTCAACTTCATTGGAGGTATGCAAGAGTACCAAATCATCACTAATTTGTTCTTTTATTTGTTCACAAAACAACTCTAAAATAGGGCTTTGCTGACTTAGTGTTTGTAATTGAGTTAGGCAAAGAGCCTCTTTTTCATCAACAATTTTAAGTTCATTTTGCAATTCACTGAGCGACTGAGCAGGCAATTGTATCTCATCGGCATCTAAGGTAGGTTCGGCATCACCACTACGCGATAAAAGCACAAAATAGACATTTCCTTTATCCCTACTTATTTCTTCAATGGTATAGTCGCTACCTTGGATGGCAATATATTTTTGAAGAGAACAGGCATAAAATCGCACTTGCAAATTGGTTTGCGCTTGCATGGCTTTAAGGTCGTCCCAATTAAAAGAGCCCCAAGGCAGGAGCTGTTTTATTGACTTATCCAAAGCCAGATGAGCTTGACCTAATTGCTCAAGATCAACACGTAACTTTTTAATTGTTGCAATAAGCTCTTGGGCATCACCCGTTACAGCACTCTTAGTATCTGAGTCTGCTGAATACTTTTTGAGATAAACAAGAAGTTTAGATACTTCACTCACTTGTTGGATCGCGTCCTGAATAGCAGGTGTTGGTTCATTTGCACTTTGGATAACATGTAAAACCCCTAGCTCCTTTAGATTCTCTAAAAAAACGGAATAATCGGCATGAAAAACCAAAAAAGCGTATTTATGCATTGGTACTATCATAGCTCAATATCAATTTGTTGACGGGTTTTTACTATTTTCTGCGCCGACTTAGATAAGTTGTCTTTATCTTCTAAAAAACGTTTTATTTTGCGAATGGCATCCAGATAACCAGGAATTTGAACTTTCTCGTACAAATTCACCTTTTGAGTACTCTTTTTACGAGCCACATCTAAAAGGCTCATTTTTTGAGCAAACACTTCCCTCTCAATAGAAATACGAACCAACTCCTTTAAGATGGAAATACCATCTAACAACCACAAAGGTTGGGTAAACATGGTAAATGGCTGTATCTCAAAAACGACCTCATCTAAAATAGGTGTGCGCACACCTGCAAGCTTTTTAATGGATAATTGAACTTCTTTGATGCTCAACAATTGAGTATCAAACTCACCCCACAAGCGTAACAAATCGCTGTGATGAGCCATTTTTTCTTCCAACTCCTTTTCTAGGGCACTTACCTTATCCTTCGCCTTCTTCACTTCCATACGCAAAGCCGACTCTTTGTTTTTAAGGGTTGGCAATGCCCGCTCCCTCACCTTAAGCTGCTTATCAAGCACTTGTTGTGAGGTTTTGTTATATTGAAATTTTATTGCCACAGGCTAATTTGTTAATTGTAATTGTATTCAAGACCTAAAAAGCACTTAGACTTCTGTACTCTGTAAATATCCTATTAAGCAGAGGTTTAGTTCTCAATCCAATGTTTGTCTAAAAATTCTTGTTTAATGCCCACTTCGGCTTTAGTAAAATTGGCGCAAAGAAGTTGCCATGATGTATCTAACATCTCTAGCACATCTATATTGACATCAATAGCAAGCAATTTTTCAGAGTAAGACTTAGCAAACACAAGCGTACGCTCATCATAATCGGTTAAATCAAAGCCATTTTCCATTTTGGTTTTAGCATTGGCCGCATCAGCATATAACCGAATGGCCGCATTCATCACTTGAGGATGATCGGCACGTGTTTGTTTGCCAATAACCAACTGTTTAAGACGTGACAAACTTCTAAACGGATCCACAATCACTTTCCCAATGTCTGAATCACGACGTAAGAACAACTGCCCTTCGGTAATATATCCAGTATTATCAGGTATTGCATGGGTAATATCACCCCCAGAAAGTGTGGTGACGGCAATAATGGTAATAGACCCTCCATCAGGAAACTGAACTGCTTTTTCGTAGATACGAGCTAAGTCAGAATAAAGAGAACCAGGCATACTGTCTTTGGATGGAATTTGATCCATACGATTAGACACAATACTCAAGGCATCCGCAAAAAGCGTCATGTCGGTTAGCAAAACCAATACTTTCTGTTTTTTATCTACTGCAAAATATTCGGCAGCAGTAAGAGCCATATCGGGTACTAACAAACGCTCAACAGGCGGATTATCGGTTGTGTTAACAAAACTCACAATACGATCGAGCGCACCCGCATTGCTAAATACGTTTTTGAAGAACAAGTAATCATCATTTGACATACCCATTCCTCCAAGGATAATTTTATCTGCTTGCGCCCTTAGCGCCACATTGGCCATCACTTGATTATAAGGTTGATCCGGATCGGCGAAAAAAGGAATTTTCTGCCCTGTAACCAACGAGTTGTTTAAATCAATCCCCGCAATGCCTGTTGCTATTAATTCAGAAGGCTGCATGCGACGAACAGGGTTCACTGAAGGAGAGCCAATGTTGCGAATTTCGCCTTCTACTTCAGGGCCTCCATCAATAGGATCGCCAAACGCATTAAAGAAACGACCCGCCAACTGATCACTTACTTTCAATTGAGGTGGATGATTTAGAAATACCACTTCTGCATTGGTAGGAATACCCTCGGTACCAGAAAATACCTGAAGAGTCACATCGTTGCCATAAATCTTTACCACCTGAGCCAAGCGCCCATGCACAAGAGCCATTTCTTCATAACCCACTCCCGTTGCTTTTAGCAATACAGTTGCTTTGGTGATATTTGTAATTTTAGTATATACAGTCTGAAAAGCTTGTGTTTCCATGTTCATTGCTTTACGGTTTAGAATTGATGAATTACTTTTTTTGTGCTTGAACCAGTTCATCAATAGCCTTTACATAGCCATTAAATTGATCCGACTCATATTCACTATAATTCAACTGCTTAAACTGGTTGATAACATTTTTAAAGAAGGTTGATACATCTTCAAACCCTTTAAATTCAAAGCTAGTATCCGCTACATCAAGCACACTTTTTAAAAGATATTCTTGACGAACTAACGGTGTTGAACAATCTATCTTATCAAACGCATCTTGTTGTAATATCACAAAATCGATAAGTTCACCTTTCCAAAAACGTTCGTGAAATTCAATGGGTACCCCATCATCACCCAAGATATTGATTTGCTCCATAGCCTCTTTTCCTCTCAACAAAAGATCTTTAGCCACAATCACTTTATCTAACCAAGTCTTACTTATGTGTTCGTTAAAATACTCTTGTACCTCAGGATATTCCAGATATTTAGAATAGCTATCAATGGCATCAATGGCTGGATAACGTTTACTATCGGCTCTAGCTTGCGAAAGACCGTAGAAACAACGAGCTGCTTTACGAGTTGATTCGGTCACTGGCTCTTTAAGGTTACCTCCAGCTGGCGACACTGTACCTATAAAAGTAATAGACGCCGTTTCCCCATTATTAAGATATACAAACCCAGCCCTCGCATAAAAATTACTTACAATAGCTGATAAGTCCATAGGAAACGCATCAGGCCCGGGTAATTCTTCTAAACGGTTTGACATCTCACGCAAGGCTTGAGCCCAACGCGACGTTGAATCAGCCATCAGCAACACACGCAAGCCCATGGAGCGATAATACTCTCCAATGGTCATGGCCGTATAAACCGATGCTTCACGTGCTGCAACGGGCATATTGGAAGTATTGGCAATGATAACGGTACGTTCCATTAACTTACGACCAGTACGCGGATCTTCCAACTCAGGAAATTCCTTAAATATCTCCACCACTTCATTGGCACGCTCACCACAAGCTGCAATAATTACGATATCAGCTTCTGCCTGTTTAGAAATAGCATGTTGTAATACCGTCTTACCAGTACCAAAAGGACCCGGAATAAAGCCAGTACCTCCAACCATAATTGGATTAAGTGTATCAATACACCTTACGCCTGTTTCAAGTAATTTAAACGGACGAGGTTTTTCTTTATAAACACGAATAGGCATTTTAACTGGCCACTTCTGCACCATTGTGATATCCAACTCTTTGCCATTGGCATCAACAATAACAGCAATGGTATCATCCACAACATACGAACCTTTAGCAACCAAACTTTTAATGGTGTAAGAACCTTCCAACTTAAAAGGCACCATGATGCGGTGTGGCATTCCATTTTCGGGTACTTCACCCAACCAATCGCCCGCAATTACTTGAGAGCCAACTTTAGCTAGTGGCGTAAAAGCCCATTTTTTATCTCTATTAAGAGGGTCTGTATAATTTCCACGTTGCAGAAATACACCCTCCATCTTATCTAAATCATTTTGCAAACCATCGTAGTTACGCGATAGAATACCTGGCCCTAGAGTCACTTCTAACATGTGATTTTCGAACACCACATCGGTGCCTACCATCAGCCCCCGTGTACTTTCAAAAACCTGAACATACGCATGTTTGCCCATCACCTTAATAACCTCAGCCATTAAATCGGCTTCGGGGTGATGAATAAAACCTATTTCATTTTGAGCCACAGGCCCATCTACATCTACAATAACAAGGTTAGCGATAATACCAACTACCTTACCTGTTGTTTTAATTTTTCTTTCCATGACCTATTTTAAATTCTTCAGGAAAATCATAACCACTTTTTAAATCTTGCAAAAGAAGAGTCAATAGCTGTTGCCCCTTTTCTACATCTAACTTAAACCAACGCTCAACAATTAAGAGTTTAATGGTAAAAGCCAACACTTTTTCGAGAGAGAAATATTCAAATACGGTGAGTTCTTCCAAAAACTCCCAACGCAACAAATCCAATTTCATTTCTCTATCTAACACCGAGTTAGACTCATATATATACACTAGTTTCTCAATGTATGGCACTTCGGCATTAAGCCCAAAGTCACGCGCTTTATTCTTCTTTATTGCTTGAGTTACCTCATCATCACCAATAAATTCATTTTCAACATCAATATCAAATCGTCTTCCATTTAGTGCAATAACACTATTTCGCAGCGTCTGCTCAAAACCAGCATATGCCTTCAGCAACTTATTATCAGCGTTTAATAACAACTCAAAGTAACCCTTGGCTAATTGATATTCATCATTTATCAAAGACACTTCATCACTTTGCTGATGGATAGTGCTGAAAAACGACCTTAAATAAGTAGGTAACTTAGCACCATCGGCTAACTCATAGGTAAGACGGTTACACAACTCTTCAACATACGTTTCGGCATAAAAGCCACGTTCATCAAAGGGTTTATCCTGTTTATGAAGTTTATTGATGATATTAAGATGGTCGAAAGGAAAAAACAACACATTTACCTTCTCCATATCTTTGGGATGAAGGCTATCTGCCAATAATTCCTTATAAGCCGAAAGTGTTATAGATAACTTACTTTCGTCAAGTCCTAAATCAGGCAAACCTGCAATTAAACAATAGTAACTTCTTGCCATTTATTTTGATTCAAAAAGTAAGGAAGCTGTTTTTGGTCTCAAATAGGCTGTGAAGAAATTAGTAAAATCAACATCAGAAAGGCTAATGATATAACTGCCATCTTGAGGCCCCACCTTAAATCCTGCATTTAAAGCTGAATCAAAACTAATGCTTAAGCCTTTATTAAGTTGAGCTGCAAAACTATTTTTGATGAATTGTTCTAACTTAAGCTTATCATTTTCGGGCAAGATAATATTGAGGTCACTTTTACCTGAAGTAAACCAGCCGTTCACCACCTTTAGTACCAAATCTTGCACAAATGGAACATGAGCAAACGACTCTTGCACACTTGGATTAACGACTTCAACAGTTAGCGCTTTAGCAACAAGTTGTTTAATAGCCGTGATTGACTGTGTGGCAGCAAGTTTAATTTCGGTTTGCACATTAGCCATTTGTTCTTGCGACAAACGGCTACTATCAGCTTGTAATTGAGCCGCCTCTAACTTAGCAGCTTCAATAATTTGAGCAGCTTCGGTGTGGGCTTTGGTTAAAATAACATCCGCTTCTGCGCGAGCTTTCTCAACGCCTTCGGTGAAAATTTTATCTGTTAATTCTTGAAGCTTATTCTGCATAAAATATATTTTACAGCGATTGATTCATGTATAAAGTAGGGTCAAATGTAATAAATATTTCACCCCAAGCTAGAACACGTTCAATCAATATGTGGTACAAATGCAACATTAATATCTTTTAACATTACCTCATCAAAAAAACAACTAGCATCTTTAAAACCTTAATTAAAAGCAATTGTTAACCATTTAAATACACTATAACTATGAATATAATAGAAAAACTTAAATGGCGCTACGCCACAAAAAAATTTAATCCAACATTCAAATTATCAACTGAACAGGTTGATCAAATCTTGCAAAGCATCAATCTAACCCCAACCTCATTTGGCTTACAACCATTTAGAGCTATTGTGATAGACTCAATTCTCATTCGTGAAGCCTTAAAAAAAGCAGCAAATGGACAATCTCAAGTAACAGATGCGGCATTAGTGATTGTGTTTGCTGCACAAACCAAAGTAACTAAAAATGAGATTGAAACCTATATATCAAACATTGCAACCACTAGAAACATACCCATTGAGTTACTTGCCGACTACAAAACCATGATAACAGCCAGTGTGGGAAGCTGGAGTGATAAAGAACAAATGAACTGGGCAGCTCGACAAACCTACATTGCACTGGGGCAACTATTAACAACATGCGCTCTGTTGGAGCTGGACGCTTGTCCTATGGAAGGCTTTGAGAAGACTCAATTTGATGCCATACTAGGATTAGAAGAAAAGAACTTGGTATCAACGGTTATGATTACCATAGGGAAGCGAGCTGTTGATGATGATTATCAACACCTAACAAAAGTGCGAAAATCGATTGAAGACATTATTATTAGAAAATAAAACAGAAGGTAGGCCTTAATTCAAAGGGCCTACTTCAATATAACCTAAGGCTACCAGAAGCCCAACGACTAGAAACAATAAACCCAAGCACCCATAAAACAGCCGAGCCCCAGTTTGTCCAAATTTTGAAACGAAAAACTGAGCTCTTCGCTGTTTGAAAAACCAGTGCCAATTAACAATGGCCGACAACAAAATCACAAGGCCTAAAAAAGCCATAAAGTAAAACACCATAACAAACCCTCCAGACAGAAAAAAAGCCGTCATCACAAAAATAACGGCTCCCAAAGATAATAATGTTAAACTAGGCTAATACGGTTTGGCCTCTTGTTATTAACCACTCCAAAGCTTCTGCCTGAGCTTCAAACGATTTAATATCACGACCGGTTAATCGATTCACGCCGTTATAAATTATTCTTAATAATCCTGACAGCCCCAACACACCACCCGCAATAACATATTTTTTATTGCTCTCGATGAATTCAGTAAACACATTTTTAATATCATTATTAAAATGCATTCCATCCATGTTGGTAAGTGTTAATAACGATTTATCTTTTTGACTATGGATAAAATCCTTACTTACAAGTATTACAGCTTCTATTTCTTCCAGTGTGCGCAAACCTGAGAAATCCATGCTGAATATTTTCTTTCCTTTGTAGTTAATTAATGTCGTTCTGTTCATTTTAGTGGGTGTGTTTGTGAAAATTATTTCGTTAAGTTGTGGGAGTTAAGAAAAACTCAATTCATTCACATCTTTAAATGCAAGCAGCCATTCGATAGCTTCATTTTTAGACTCAAACGTTCGTATGTCACGACCAGTTAATTTCATTAAGCCATTATACAAAATACGCTGCAAACCAGACAAGCCAATTACAGCCCCCGCTACTACATACAGACGATTACCATTAATAAAATCAGAGAATGCATTTTTTATTTCTGTATTAAAATGCATCTTCTCAATATTTGTCAGAGTGTAAATTGATTTTTCTTTCTGAATACGAATATGGTTCTTACTTTGTTGAATAACCTGTTCTATCGCTTCAACACTCTTGAGTCCTGAAAAATCCATGTAAAAAATCGACTTTCCTTGGTAAGATAAAGATTCCGTTCTAGCCATCGCATTTAGTTTAGTGTGTATTTTAACAAAAATAAACTATTGGATAAAATTACAGCACAAAACAGTTACAAAAAACTTGGCTATTTGACGAACTCACAAAAAACTTGGGTGTATTCGCTATCTTTATTCCACCAAAAACATCTATTTATTAATAACACCCTAACCATAAAGCTCCATCAATGTGATAGACAACGACTCAACGATTAGATACTAATACGAAAACACAAGCTAACGAATAGTTATATCCCCCATTTACGCTTCGAATTATGCTTGGCCAACAAAAAATACGCAAACAATAAAACACTGGTTACGGATGCAATGCTCAAACCAATTGTTAAGTCTAAAGCTAATCCACCACTTGAAATTGGCGCCACCAACAAATAACTAATACACACGAGTGAGATGAACAAAGCAGGCAAGGATAACATCCAGTGAGGTTTTCCCATCTGAACTAGGTATTGAGCTCCTGCCCACAACACAATAGATGCCAATATCTGATTAGATAAACCTAGGTATTTCCAAATAGTTGTAAACTCAAGCTGAGACAATAAATATGCAACGATAAAAAGTGGAATACTAATCACCAACCTATTTCTCATGGAGGTTTGATTAAACTTAAACACATCGGCAATGGTTAATCGAGCACTACGAAACGCAGTATCCCCCGTAGTGATGGGACAAGCAATGACTCCAATAATAGCAAACACAGCCCCTACATGACCTAACCAAGCCACGCTAATTTCATTAACGACCCAAGCTGGATTGTGCCCCGGCAGTTGCATGGACGCATTTAAACCTTGTGCGCTCCCAAAATAAGACATGGCAGCTGTAGCCCATATTATAGCTACGATACCCTCTGCCACCATGGCTCCATAGAAAACATATCGCCCATGGCTTTCCTTTTTGATAGCACGTGCCATCATAGGCGCCTGTGTGCTATGAAAACCAGAAAGCGCACCACAAGAAACAACTACAAACAACATAGGGAAAAGAATATTTTCGGAAGGATTATGATGCAAATTACGCAAGGATGCGAATGATAACTCAGGCACATGGAGTGAGCCATAAAACCCGCCCCACAAAATAGCTCCGACTATACCCAAGGCCATCACTAACAAAGCAACTCCAAAGACAGGATATATCTTACCAATAATTTTATTGATTGGTAATAAAGTGGCTATTATGTAATAACCAAATATGATATAAAGCCAAACATCTAATCCGCCATCAGTTAGAGCGGATAATAAACCAGCTGGTCCTGAAACAAAGGCTACACCTACAAAAATGAGTAATAACAAAGAGAATAAACGCAAGAAGTTCTGCATGCCCTTTCCTAGGTATTTACCAACAATTTCGGGAATTGAAGCGCCATTATTTCGGATGGATAACATCCCCGAAAAATAATCGTGCACCCCACCCATAAAGAGACAACCAAACACAATCCATACATATGCCATAGGGCCATACATAGCGCCTAACACGGCACCAAAAATAGGCCCCAAACCAGCTATATTAAGAAACTCGATGGTAAAAACTTTCCATGTAGGTAAGGGCATAAAATCAACCCCGTCGGGGTTTTTGATGGCTGGGGTGAGTAATTCATCGTTTGCACCAAAGAATTTTTCTACAATACGACCATAAATAAAAAACCCAAGAACTAAGGTCGTAATAGCAATGATAAACGTCCACATACTCTAAAACACTTTTTTACTTATACTTAGTGACAACTAACACAAACATACTACAAATGAAAATAAATTAACTACTTTTAAACCAATCCATCCTTCAATCCACATTAAACATTATTAACACAAACGCCGGTATTCGTTGTATTTTTTTAACAGTGTGAATTCTAAACTACAACAATTAAAACCCATTTTTGTAAAGGATTTTTTCATAAAAACTTGGATTTAGTTAGCTGATTTAAGGATGAAGGGCAGATAAACGTATCTGCCCTCCTTTTTTTTCACCTTTTGAGAATATCACCCCACCAATTATTCATCCACCCTAACTATTATTTTTTGAAATACGAACTTATAACTTGCATCACGCCATCCTTATCGTTACTTGGTGCAATAAAGCGAGCAATCTTTTTTAAATCTATATGCGCATTTTCCATGGCATAACTATAGTGCCCAGTTTGTAACATTTGATAGTCGTTAAGATAATCTCCAAACAACATGGTTTGCTCTGGCAAAACCCCCAATTCTTTCTGAATGAAGCGAACAGCCTGTCCTTTATCAATTCCAACTGGCATCACATCAACCCAAATACGACTAGACATACTCACAACGAAATCAGCGCGATGCCGCCTTACAAAAGGTAAGGTATGAGCTTCCATATCGTGCAAGTTACACACCGCTACCTTTAATAAATTAGCTTTAACAGCTTTTAGGTCATCCACGAAAAAACTACGACTGTAATACAATTTCATCTCCTTTACAAAAGCCTCATTAGTACTTTCGTAATAAGCACCATCTTCGGCACTCAACACAAGGTCTGTTTTTGAATCGGCACGCACCGCATCTATCAAATCATAAACCTTCTCCACAACAAACGGATTAGGCATTAACACCCTATCTTTAAACTTTATATAACCGCCATTATCAGCAATAAAAATCAAGTCATGGGGAAAAAAGTCAAACTCAGTCAATAAGGAATAATACTGGCGTCCACTGGCAATAGCCATTGTTGCACCAGCATTTCGAATGGTTTCATACACCTCACGAAAGCGAGGTGAAAGTTTCTTATTTGAATCGAGCAACGTACCATCCATGTCAGCTGCAATCAGTTTAATATCTATCATTTTATCACAAATTAATCTACAGGCACGCCTTTTTCTTCAGGGAAGCGGTCTTTATACTCTACCCAAAATGATTTCACCTCTTGTTTCATCTCGCGGTGAAGAAATAAAATACCAATTAAATTGGGAATCGTCATTAAGGCAATGGTGATTCCCGACAGCGTCCATATAATGGTTGTATCCACAAAAGAGGCCAAAAAGAAAGTAGCTACGTACACCACACGGAAATAAACCACACTATTCTCACCCCATAAATAAATCATAGCTCTATCGCCGTAATAAGACCAAGAAATAGCGGTTGAGAAGGCAAACAAAAGTAAACCGATGGATACGATATACTGTCCATAATCACCAAACCATCCTTTAGAAAAAGCAACCGTAGTTAGCGGTGCGCTATGTATAAGGGACGAGCCATTAAATACCACCATACGGTTTGACTTGCCGCCCATATACCCTTTAATAGTTTCAACAAACGTCTTATCTGTTTCAGACTCTTCCTCCGGAATAACCTTCCCTTTATTCACTTTTACCAAACCTGTAAATGGTTTGGTATCTTTAATAACCTGCACATTATCAG
>QKIO01000153.1 GCA_003251015.1 Bacteroidales bacterium | reverse complement strand
TCTGGTGTACGTTTTAGATGGTTTGCCAACAATGTAGTGAATAATACAGTAGGTGAAGACTCACCAACGTTTACCATAAAAAACGTGGTAAAAGGCAAAAACATCTACGAATCAGCCCTATACGCCAAGGACATACCAAAATGGAGTAACCATATGTTGTATTCAGGCGAATACACCGTTAATGTGTTTGACTGTCCAATAGTGAACGATATGGCTTACACTCTAGGATTCGACTGTAAAACAGGTAGCAACATCACCTTTTCTCTGATATCACAAACAGGTTCTATCTATGGGGATTTTGTTTTTAACCTAATAAACAAAGACACAAAGACAGTCACCCCTGTTAGCATTGGAAAGCCAAGCACCCTTACGCCTGGAGAGTATGTGCTGCAACAAACCAATAATAACGGATGTACGTTTTTATTTGATTCCCCAATTGTAGTTCCTTCATGGCCAAAAATAAGTGATGCACAGTACGAAACCTCATCCGACTGCAACACAGATTATCTTAAAATAAATACATTGGACTTTGGTATCCCATTAAGCACACCAGAATACAAACTTAAAAATGTAGAGAACAATACAGAAACACGGATAGACCTAGGCAAAGACTATGCGGTTAAACCGGGTACCTACCTACTAACCGTTAAACAAGATGATTTTTGCTTTGATAGTTATCCAAATATAGTAGAAATACCTACAAAAACGCCTTGCGCTTGTATAAGCAACGTAAGTATTGATTTAAAGGATGAGGTAAACTGCAAAAACAGCCAACTATCTTTTACAGAAACAAATGCACCAGCTAACTATAACTATAGTGTGGTTGCAACAAACACCATAACAAGTACAACATACACTATTTTACCTCATTCAGAAACCAGTTTGCCATTTGGCGAGTACAACATCAGCATTACAGATGGAACATGCTCACAGGCCGTTAAGGACCGCTTAAAATTAAAATTACCTAACAACTGTAACGTTGTTCTTTACGGAAAAAACATATCCAATGCAATGTCTGAACATTATGTTGATGGTATTGGAAGTGCACAGTTAATAAATGAACATGGTAGAATAATATACAAACAAACCCTCCCCTTTAACATGAGTATCTACGATCTTCAAGGTATGGAATTGCCCGTTGGTATGTATGTCTTGTTGTTTGATGATGGTTCGCATTATTCAATTTCCATTATAAAATAATACAATAGCCCCTGAAAGCAATAAAACACATTATTAATGAGAGTTTTATCGAAAACCCATAAGAACATAAGTTGTTCGGTAAAAAACATTAGCCTCTTAAATTAAGTGAGCTAGTCCACAGCCTTCCACTTTTTGCTTACTTATCTCAAAAGCAAAAAAACATATCATCTGACCAATCACAGCAACTCTAAAGAACTGGTTTTGAAGGCTGTTAAAAATCAGCTACCATCTTCAGCCAATTCTACATATATTTTCCTCAGAAACAACAAGGTAAGCTACGATCTCAGCGCTTCTTTGTTTCACATATTATATTTTTTTTTCATAAAAGTGTTAACCTTCCAGGCAATCCGTCAGGCCTTATTATCGAAAACAAAATAGTTTCGATTCAGCTTAGTGAAAGTTTAGTAAGCTTAAGTAAGATAGGTGACACCAAACAGGTTACAGCTACACCAAGCCCCCTTAACGCGGCCAATAAGACACTCACTTGGTCATCTAACAACGCAGCAGTTGCTACTGTAAGTAATACCGGGTTAATAACAGCTAAAGCCAATGGCAATGCTATTATCACAGCCAAATCAACAGATGGCAGTAATATTAGTAACACATTAAATGTAGTTGTAGGTGGCACTTCTGCCAATGATTACACCTATGGTGCCAATTGGATTGTGTTTGAATCAGACGTTACAAAATCAAATTTGGGAAACTGGGTCGTACGTAAACCTGGGGATGCAAAATACATGGCTGGTTCGGGACAAGCACCTATTGGCAATGACTACTTAGAATTTACAGGAAATAATCAAGATGGTGGTGCTGCTAACTCACCCCTTGTGTACCGATTTACATGCCCTAAGTCTGGCGACTACCGATTAGGCATGCGTCTACTCCAAAATTTAGAAGGTGCAGCTTGGGATAAATGTAACGATGTGTATGTAAAATTAGAAGGAGACTATACTGCTGGGGCAGCTTGCAAATTCCCATTAGACATCTTAAAAACGGATCATAAGTTTTATGGCCGAGGGAAAGACGAATGGGGTGCGGGCATCAATATTGAAGGTCATGTAGCTACCGTTAAGACTTTAGCTCCTGGCATCTACAATCTAAAAGCAGGTGTTGAGTATACATTCACGATGTCTGGTAGAGCACAACGCACTTGCATCGATTATATTATATTTTATGAAACCTCCATTAGTTTTCAAATAGGAGAATCAATCGATATTGCAGCCGTTAATGACAAAAAGTATTGGCCAAGCATTGAAGTCACTCCTCCTGCACAAACATGCAGCAGCATTAAAGCGATTGATTTTGATAAGTACACTGGCATCACAGGATTCACAAACGCGGCCACAGACAACAAAGACGGTAAAGACATTCTTCAAATAGCTACCCGTTTAGCCAATGCTGCAGCACAAGAAACATATACTGGAGCAGATGCGATGGTCTATTTTACCATTAATTCAATGCAAGAATTAGATGGTGAATCGACTTTTAAGTTAAAGCTAAATGGTAATTTGATAGGACAATTTACAAACCCTCGCATCCACGGCACAACAACGCCTGATTACACCATCTACTCGCAACAAATAAACACAACCCCCGTTGCCATAAAAGCAGGTGATGTGATTCAAGTGGAGTTTAATAACGCAACCAACGGATTGGTTCCCGAAGGGACAACCACCGCAACATCACGTGGCCGTTGGTACAGTATTGATATATGCTCGGAGAGTAGCACTAGTAATACTCCTGTTACAGGTATAACGAGTTTACCAGCGACATTAGCGTTATCAATAAATGAGACCAAAACACTTGTAACCAACGTGACGCCATCAAGCGCTTCTAATAAAAATGTGACTTGGTCATCCTCAAACACATCCATAGCGACCGTTAACGCCAGCGGATTAGTTACAGGCAAAACACCAGGGGTTGCAAGCATTAAAGCCAAGTCGATAGATGGTGGGTTTGAAACCACCTGTACCGTAACAGTGACCAACTCGGGAAACAGCAGCCAATCGTTAAGCCCTATACACGATGCATACTTACAAGGCACAACCTTATTTAACACCGCAGACCTAAGAGTAGAAGCTGGAAACAGAACCACGTATTTAATGTTTGATTTAGCAAGTATAAGTGGGAAGGTAGAGAGTGCTGAATTAATTTTAGGCGTTGGCTCAGATGCTGGTAGTGGACTGATAAACATAAATTTAGGAGCCAGCAACAACTGGACTGAAACAACACTGTCCACTTCTAATGCGCCATTGACAGGTGTTTTATTAGGTAGCTTAAATGAAACCTATGCACTGGCAACCTCATATACATTTACCCTAGACGCCTCAAAACTAAGCGTTGGTGGTAAGTTAAGTCTAGTGGTTAGTCATGTGAGTGGTAATGATGTGTCTTTTGCTTCGAAAGAAAACAACAACTTAAAACCATCATTAAAGATAAGTTACAGTGTGCCTACAGGAAACACAAACCATTTGGAAACTAACAATGAGGTAAAGACTTATCCAAACCCATTTACCGATGCCCTATTCATCGATGCACATCAAACGATTCAATCCATCACTATTTATAAACTGGATGGCACACGGATGTATCAATGTAATGATAACACCATGAGTAAACAAACCATACAAACCAATGAATGGCCAGATGGAATGTACATTATTCAAATATGGAACCAAGATGGCAACGTAAGCACTAAAAAGATGATTAAGTCAAGATAAGACTGATCAAAAATCACACACCTTGAGAGGATGTCCGGTTATTGGGCATCCTTTTTTTGTTTTAGGACCCAAAGGTTAACCAAAAACATCCCTAAGAAACATACGTAATAAGAAACTTACAATTTAAAATAAGCTCACATCACTACAAAAAAATAGTCCTCAAGTTACCTTGAGGACTAAATATTATAAAATATCATTTATAACCGTGGGTTATAAACAGATAGTTATTACTTAACACTATCCATGTAAGTGATTAATTCACAAACTTTAGCAGAATAACCCATTTCGTTATCATACCAAGATACAACTTTTACGAAGTTGTTGTTTAATGAAATACCAGCTTCAGCATCAAAGATAGAAGTACGAGTATCACCAACGAAATCGTTAGAAACAACTGCATCTTCAGTATATCCTAAAATACCTTTCAATTCGCCTTCAGAAGCTGCTTTCATAGCTGCACAAATCTCAGCATAAGAAGCACCTTTTTCGATACGACAAGTTAAATCTACTACAGATACATCAGGAGTTGGTACGCGGAAAGCCATACCAGTTAATTTACCTTTTAATTCAGGAATAACAACACCTACAGCTTTAGCAGCACCAGTTGATGAAGGGATGATGTTTTGAGCAGCACCACGTCCACCTCTCCAATCTTTAGCAGAAGGACCATCAACCGTTTTTTGAGTTGCAGTAGTAGCATGAACAGTAGTCATTAAACCTTCTACAATACCAAATTTGTCATTTAAAACTTTAGCGATAGGAGCTAAACAGTTAGTAGTACATGAAGCGTTAGAAACAAAGTTCATGTCTTTTGTATACGTTTTGTTGTTTACACCCATTACAAACATAGGCGTGTCATCCTTAGAAGGAGCAGACATAACAACTTTTTTAGCACCAGCAGTAAGGTGACCTTGTGCACTTTCTTTAGTTAAGAAAAGACCAGTCGACTCAACTACGTAGTCAGCATTTACGCCACCCCAGTTAATATCAGCAGGGTTTCTTTCAGCAGTTACACGGATAACATCACCGTTAACAACTAATTTACCGTCTTTTACTTCAACAGTACCGTTGAATTGACCATGAGTTGAATCATACTTCAACATGTAAGCCATGTAATCTACATCGATCAAATCGTTGATAGCAACCACTTGAATGTTTCCTTTAGCTACTGCTTGACGGAACACGAAACGTCCGATACGGCCAAAACCGTTAATACCAATCTTAATTTTTGACATTTTATCAATTTTTTAATAATAATTCTAATAGGGTATTCGTATTTGCACTACAAAAGTAGATAATCATAATTACATGGTCAAGAAATATGAAAATGATTTTCATAATAAACTATAAAAAATCATTAGTGACCTTAATACATATTGCCTTTTTTCAATGTTTTAGGCACATTAGCACCTGCCCCCCACCTATTAGGTGAGTTCATGTCATATCAATAAGATTCAACCACCTGTACCACCACTTAAGAGATACTCACTTTTAACAGGAACATGTGTAATTATACCCGCCAAAAATGCCGTCGTTATGCGACTCACAAACATATACCTATTTAAAAGCCACTAATTAACACCAAAATAAATATTCTAAACTAAGTCTTCCAAAGACACTAAGTCTGTTAGAAACACACAGAGGTCACCACATAAAAATGAGTCAATAAAACATAAAACAGTTCTACTGACTCATTCTAATACTTTGCTGTAAGAATCTATGCTTTTTCTAACACTACTTCATTTGTTGCTTTAGTATATGCTGGGCAATTTTCACTGCTTTTGCATGAACTCAAACCTGCTGTAACGAGACTAATAAAAGCAATTGCCAATAAAATCTTTTTCATCTTCATGTTTTTTATGTCATTGTAAAAATAGAATAATCTTCT
>QKIO01000240.1 GCA_003251015.1 Bacteroidales bacterium | reverse complement strand
GGAATAATCTACTTTGATGAGGGTGTTATTGTAAAAATTGAACCTAAAGAGGATGTGCCTGATAGGTATTTATTGCCTGGTTTGATCGATGCGCATGTACATATTGAGAGTAGTATGTTAACGCCTGCTCGTTTTTCTGAGTTGGTTGTTCCACGTGGAACGATAGCTGTTGTATCAGATCCGCATGAAATGGCCAATGTGCTGGGTTTAGAGGGAGTAGAGTTTATGATTGAAAATGCTCAAACCACTCCCTTAAAAGTGTTCTTTGGAGCTCCATCTTGTGTGCCAGCTACTCGTTTTGAAACAGCAGGTGCTCAAATCACCAGTACTGATATTGAAGTGTTGTTTTCAAAAGGCTGTTTGTTTTTGTCTGAGATGATGAATTACCCAGGCGTTTTAAATCACGATCCTTTAGTTTTGGAGAAATTAACTTTAGCTAAAAAACACAATTTACCAGTAGATGGACATGCACCTTCTTTAAAAGGTAGCGATTTAAACCAGTATATTCATGCTGGCATTACCACCGATCACGAATGCACAACCCTGGCAGAGGCTCTTGAAAAAATAAATTTGGGCATGACTATTCAAATTAGAGAGGGTAGTGCAGCTAAAAACTTTGAAGCTCTTCATTCGTTAATAGCAAGTCATTCGTCTAAAACCATGTTGTGCACCGACGATAGCCATCCTGATTTAATCAGTCTACACGGGCATATCGATCGACTTATTCGGTTGGGTTTACAGAACGGATTAACTATTTTCCAGTTATTAAGAACGGCTGTTCTGAATCCTATTAACCATTATAATTTACCTTTGGGATGTTTGCAAGTGGGGGATGCTGCTGATTTTATTGTGGTGGATGATTTAGAAAACTTTAATGTACTTCAAACTTATATCAACGGTACTAAAGTAGCTGAAGATAATGTGGCTCTATTTGGTATTGAGCCTATAGTGCCTATCAATCGTTTCTCGTGTGATTTTGTTACATCATCTCAACTACAGATAGTAGCTCCGTTTCAGTCACCTACTATTCGGGTTATAGAAACGGTGGGTGAGCAATTGCTGACTAAACAGTTTTTGTGGAACACAGCCTTTGAAAAGGGGGCAATCATTCATCCAGATACTACTAACGACTTACTAAAGATTGTGGTTTATAATAGGTATTCTACAGCGCAACCTGCCGTGGGATTTATCAAAAACTTTGGGTTGAAGCACGGCGCAATGGCTAGTTCGGTCGCTCACGATAGTCATAATATTGTGGCGGTGGGTTGTTCTGATGATGAGCTGAGTCTGGCTATTAATACGCTTATTACACATAAAGGTGGCATCTGTGCGGTTAATACAAATGGCACTCATATTTTACCTTTACCTATTGCTGGCATCATGTCTCATGAAAATGGGAGGGAGGTAGCAAAGTCCTACATGAACTTAAATGTGCAGGTGCAGTTAATGGGTTGTCAAATGAAGGCCCCATTTATGACTTTAGCCTTTATGCCTTTGTTGGTTATTCCTTCTCTTAAATTAAGTGATCAGGGTTTGTTTGATGGCGACACTTTTTCATTTGTTTCTTTATTTACAGATTATGAAGGATGAGTTATTAACGTATTTAAAATCTAAAATTGGTGGGCTTCCTCATAGTCCTGGTGTTTACCAATACTACAATAAGGATGGTGTTGTTATTTATGTGGGTAAAGCCAAGGATTTAAAAAAGCGCGTTTCCTCTTATTTTAACAAGGTTCATGAGGAGGGAAAGACGCGTATCTTAGTTAAACACATTGTGGATATTGTGCCCATTGTAGTCGATACGGAAGAGGATGCCTTGTTGTTGGAGAATAATTTGATTAAGAAATATCAACCTAGGTATAATGTATTACTTAAGGACGACAAAACATTTCCTTGGATTGTGGTCAAAAATGAAGCGTTTCCACGTGTGTTTCAGACACGGTCTTTTATCAAAGATGGCAGTACGTATTTTGGTCCTTATACTTCCTTGAGTATGGTGCGTACTTTGATTGATTTATTTCGAGATCTTTATCCTTTACGTACTTGTTCTTTGAATTTGAAACCGGAAGCTATTCTTAAGGGCAAGTATAAGGTGTGTTTAGAATTTCATATGGGTCGCTGTAAAGCACCTTGTGTGGGGTTGTATAATGAGGAGGCTTACCTCCACAATGTGGAGGCGATTAAGAATATTTTGAAGGGGAATGTGTCTAGTGTTACTAAATACATGAAGGAGCTGATGTTGGATTTGGCCAGTCAAATGGAATTTGAAAAGGCGGATGAGATCAAGCAGCAGCTTAAGCAGCTGGAATCCTATCAGAGTAAATCTACCGTGGTTAATCCTAAAATGCAAAATGTGGATGTGTTTAGCATTGTAGATGATGAAAATTCTGCATTTGTCAATTTCTTGAAGGTGGTTAATGGCTCTATTATTCAGTCGCACACCATGGAGTTTAAAAAACGTATTGAGGAGTCGCAAAGTGATGTTTTACTTCTTGCCATCACTGAGATGCAGTCGAGAACACAGATGTTAGCTGCTGAAATTTTGGTGCCCTTTATGCCTGAATTTAGTTTTAAGCAGTTTTCTTTTACGGTACCTCAAATTGGGGATAAAAAGAAGCTGTTGGATTTGTCGGAGCGTAACGTTAAATATTATCGTCTTGAGCAGATTAAACAACAGATTAGTCATAAGAAGGTAAGTCGGGATGAGCGTGTGGTGGCTAAAATTCAAAGTGATTTACGTCTTAAAGAGTCTCCTGTCCACATTGAGTGTTTTGATAATTCTAATATTCAAGGTACCAATCCGGTGGCTGCGTGTGTGGTCTTTCGTAATGGCAAACCTTTTCCTAAGGACTATCGCCACTATAATATTAAAACGGTTATTGGTGCCAATGACTTTGCCTCCATGCAAGAGATTGTTTATCGGAGGTACAAACGGTTGGTTGATGAGGGTGTTTCTTTGCCTCAGTTAATTGTTATTGATGGAGGAAAGGGGCAGTTGGGTGCAGCGGTGCAAGCTTTGACTGAACTCAATCTAATGGGGCAAATTGCGGTTATAGGTATTGCGAAACGGTTAGAGGAGATTTTTTTTCCGGGTGACCCTGTGCCCTTGTACATCGATAAAAATTCGGAATCGTTAAAAGTGATTCAACATTTGCGAAACGAAGCGCATCGGTTTGGAATTACGTTTCACCGTTTAAAACGGTCTTCTAATTTTATGGGAAGTGAGCTGGATGCTATTCCAGGAATTGGTCCTGCTACGGTGCAACAATTATTTACTCACTTTAAGTCATTGAACAATATAAAGGGCGCTACAATGGAAAATTTGCAAGCGCTTATTGGTCTTGATAAGGGTAGTAAAGTATATTCGTGGTTTAATACAGGTAATGTCTCTTAAGTATCTTATAACAAGTTGTTTGTGTTGGTTAAATAAATAATGGTAAAAGCTCCAAATAATCTTTACGCTCGCTATTTTTTTCAAACCATGTTTTCAGTACCTCCATCAGTGTTCTTTTTTCGTGCTGTTGTCCAATGAGCATTTGCGACAATAGACTATTCGAAGTTTTGTAGTTATTGTTCGAACTTGTTATGTCTGTTTTTGTGATGATTCCTTTTTCGACGTTTAAATGACTAATAAACCGAATTTTCTCAGAAGTCAGCAGCCGTTTCTTTAATTCATAACTGGGACTGTAACCATAATTCCAAACCCACGTGTCGTATTTATCTGTCACTAGTTGATTGATATTGGTTTGGTCTTCTTTGGAAAGGATATAACTGCTTAAATCAGAATTGTTTGAACAAACATATTGATAGATGTGCTGGCAAAAGGCCTCTGTTGTTATGGGCGTTGTTAAGTGCTGACTGATGTTTGTGACTTCACTGCGCACTGATTTAACGGCTCTGTCAATAAAGGTGGTTGGGTTGGTCTTGAGTGCATGGTTTAAAAGGGCTAAATCGGAATTAAATAGTAATGTACCATGATGCATAACCCTGTTTTTATACACGTGAGAGGCGTTTCCTGATATTTTTTTGCCGTTTATGAGTAAGTCGTGACGTTTGCCAAATTCGGTGGTTATACCTAGCTCTAGCAGTGCTTTTTGTATGGGTCTTGAACTGCCTTCAAAATCCACTAATTCACCTCGTTTGCCCGATTTAATAAAGCAAAAGTTTAAGTTACCTAAATCATGATACACAGTTCCTCCACCCGATAAACGACGATAGACTGGTATATCGTGTTCATTAATAAACTGATAGTTGATTTCAGCTAAAGTGTTTTGATGTTTACCAACGATAATACTTGGCTGATTGAGGTATAGGAAAAAGACATCTTCTGTAAAATGATGTAAGAGGTATTGCTCGGTGGCTAAATTATAGGGGGCGTGTGTGGAGGTGCTAAATAGTCCAATCATCTGTTTTTTGTTATTAGGTATCAAAAATATGTATTAATTTGCCAACAAATATAGTTTATATACCATGCGGGCAGTAATACAACGTGTAAGTGAAGCAACTGTTTCAATTGATGGACACGAATTTTCATCCATACGTCAGGGTTTGTTGGTTTTGTTGGGTGTCGAAAATGAAGATAATCAAGACGATATAACTTGGCTATTAACTAAAATTTTGAACTTACGAATTTTTAATGACCAGCAGCAAGTTATGAATTTGTCATTGTTGGATGTTAAAGGTGAATTGATGGTTGTGAGCCAGTTTACGCTTCATGCTCAAACCAAAAAGGGGAATCGCCCCTCTTATATTAAAGCTGCCAAACACGATGTGGCCATTCCTATGTATGAGTCGTTTATACGTTCTGCAGAACGGTTATTAGACCGCAACGTGGCTACTGGGCAGTTTGGTGCTGATATGAAGGTTTGTTTGGTTAATGATGGGCCTGTGACCATTATAATTGATAGTAAACAAAAGGAGTAACATGGAGATTTCAGAGGCGCAAATGCAGGTGGATGCATGGATTAAAACGGTGGGGGTTAAGTATTTTAGTGAGCTGACTAACATGGTGTTGTTAAGTGAAGAAGTGGGTGAGTTGGCACGTATTATCGCTCGTAAATACGGCGACCAGTCGTTTAAAAACGGGGAGGAGAACCTCGATTTGGCTGATGAGATGGCTGATGTGTTATGGGTTTTAATCTGTTTGGCGAATCAAACTGGGGTTGACTTAGAGTCTGCGTTTGCTAAAAATATGGAAAAAAAGTCGTTGAGAGATGTTACCCGTCATCAAGAAAATAAGAAATTAAAATAATATAAGTTGTTAATTATGAATGAAATAAATTATAAATATCCATTTAGTCTTGATGATTCGTCTGTTCTATCTGATATTGAGTTGGTTAAACAATCGATAAGTGTCTCTTTGGAGGATGCTTCAGTATTAAAGTTATTGTTTAGTTTGTTGGATTTAACTTCATTAAATACAGAAGATTCAACTGTTACTATTCGCGATTTTGTAGATAAGGTTAATGCTCAAAAGGAGTTGTTTCCTGGGGTTCCTAATGTGGCGGCTTTGTGTGTTTATCCGGTGTTTGCGTCGGTACTTAAGGCTGGTCTGAAAGATGCTTCCATTGGGCGGGCGGTAGTGGCTGGTGGGTTTCCGTCGTCGCAAACGTTTACTGATGTTAAAGTCTTAGAGACTCGTCGTGCTATTACGTTTGGTGCTACTGAGGTGGATGTGGTGATTTCGGTAGGGGAGTTTTTGGATGGTAATTATGAGTTTGTTAGTCACGAATTAGCGGCTATTAAGTCGGTTATGGGTGATTTGCATCTTAAAGTGATACTTGAAACAGGCGCTTTAAAAACGGCACAAGATATATGGACGGC
>QKIO01000285.1 GCA_003251015.1 Bacteroidales bacterium | reverse complement strand
GACAAAGGCTCCAGAATAATATTTAAGTTAGCTTTACCTTTAGTTTTAGCCTCCAAATCAAAGAAACTTTCAAGTTCTCGAAAAAGCACGTTTAGATTAACCGCTTCATTTTGAAGCTTTAAATGGCCAGCCTCAATCTTTGCTAAATCAATAATATCGTTAATAAGCCTAAGCAGGTTCTTTCCACTCGAGTTGATGGTTTGTAAAAAGTGTTGTTTCTTATCATCTGGCAAATCTTTTTTACGCTCTAACAACTCTGTAAATCCAAGTATTGAGTTTAACGGATTTCGTATTTCGTGGCTCATATTTGAAAGAAAAACAGATTTCATCTTATCCGATTGTTCTGCTTTGTCTTTAAGTATACGCATGTGTGACAACAGGCTTTCTAATTCGAGCGTTCTTCTTTTGACTTCTAACTCAAGATACTCTTGATGCTCACGATTTTTTCTAGCGCTATCCCATTTTGTGGAGAGTGAAAAGGCTAGTTGTTTAATAGCAACCACATTAAACGGCTTTTTGGTAAAAAGCAACTGGTCAGTCTCTCCAAATTTATCTAATATTTCATCCCAGGTATAATCAGAGTAAGCTGTACATATCACCATTTCAATAAAAGGATGATTTTTCCATATCTCAGAAATCGTTTCAATGCCATCCATACCAGGAGGCATACGTACATCCATAAATATTAAAGAGTAAGGATTGCCTTCAAGCTCTGCTTTTTTAACCATCACAATAGCTTCTTCGCCTTGATAGGCATGGTCGATATGATATTCGGGTAGTTTTATTTTGGGAGCCGATGTTTCGTTAAAGAGGAAATTTTCAATGTCATCAATTTCCTTTGATGCATCTGTTTTTAGAGATAAAATCTTCCTAAAGTCCTCATGAATAGAAAGATTATCATCAACAATTAAAATCCGTTTAGGTGAACTATTCATACGTATTAGTTTTTAGGGAAATGAATTATAATACTACTACCCATACCCTTGCCTGCTGACTCGGCAAGAATTTTACCTCGTATCTCTTGTATGGTGGTGGCGCATGAATGAAGTCCAAAACCAAAACCTTTAGATTTAGTGGTAAAACCATGATTAAAAATATGGTTTAAATGCTCCTCATCAATACCTGCACCGTTATCTTTGATAGTAAATACATAATATTCAGGACTATCAACACAACTCACATCGATAACCAAAGGTTCTTTTGATTCGCGATTATCAAATGCTTCGATGCTATTTTTAATGAGATTCACAAACACATGAATGATTTTAGAGCGAATACATTTTATCTTAATGCTCTCATCCACATGCTTTATTAGTTTAATATTGCGATTAATTAGTTTCTGCATTAGAATTTCAGAAGCAGTATCAAGCATCTCATTAAGCGACTCTAACTTAACATATAAAGATGGTCTATTGACATTTTGCTGAAGTTCTAAAATATGGTTAATAACCTCGAGGCGTTTTTCGAGCTGAGCTATTTCATTAAAAATAGCGCTTTGCTCCTCAACCAATTTAGACGATACTTTCTGAATAAAACCAGGAATTAGTTTACCCTTTTCATCGTTCTGCAAGTAAGAACCTAAATCATGTGCATGTTCATCAAACAGATTAACCGCTTTTTGTAAACTGGGTAATTTTGATTCATCTAACGATTTATGGATTTCTAAAACCGATACATTAATACTATTTAATACGTTTCCAACATTATGTAGTATATCTGCTACCACTTCGGCCTTGCCCGACTCATTGGCCAATTGCACCTCGCGTTCTTTCACCTCTTCTTGAGCCTTACTTAAGGCTGTTATATCACGTCCCATGCCCACAATACCAATCACTTCATCATCATCATTTAACAAGGGAATTTTTGTGGTAGAAACGACTATTTCATTGCCATACTCATCCAAGCCTGTTTCAACACTATTGATTAGTGGCATTCGCGACTTCATTATGGCCTGTTCATCGTCCATAAACTTTTGGGCTAACTCCAATGGATACCAATCTTTATCTGATTTACCAATGAGCTCTTCTGGATTATCTAGATGCCAAACATTGGCAAGTTTTTTATTAGCAATAACAAATCTACTATCTACATCTTTGATGTAAATAAAATCGGGCATGTTATTAATCAACATGTACAATAGGTCTCTATCCTTAAATGCTTGTGATATATCCATAATTAGATTTTATGCTGTTGATTTTAAACCTCTAAACAAATTGAATGTACGCATTTCAGTAACTAATACGACACAAAACACCTAATAGTTATCATTCCAAAATAAATAATCAATAAACAGGTTAAGGTTTGAAAAAAGCAAATAAAAGATTATATTTTGATCTTGTATATGATTAAAATGTAATCAAATGTATCTTAATTGCCACACCTACTACAGCTTACGCTACGGCACGCTAACTCCAGAAGAGCTGGTGAGTCTTGCTGCCAAAAACAACATCAAAACCCTTGTTTTAACCGACATAAACAATAGCGCAGGTTTATTTGACTTTATCAAGGCCTGTTTATCACACAACATAAAACCAGTTGCTGGCATGGAGTTTAGGCAAGGTAATAAACTATTATACCTTGGTATAGCCATCAACAACAAAGGATTTAATGAGCTCAACCAATTTATAACCCATCATAATTTAAGTCAAACGCCACTGCCATCAAAAGCACCTCACTTTGAACATTGTTACCTTATTTATCCGTGGCAACAAGGCAAAACCTACGAGCTAAAGTCCAATGAATACATTGGTATTCGCGCGCAAGAGTTAAACCAATTGGTAACATCACCTTATCTACATCAGCAACATAAGTTAGTGGTTTGGCAAGCGGTAACCTTTAAAAACAAGGCTGGCTACGAGTTACATAAGCATCTAAGAGCCATCGATACCAATTGTTTACTTTCTAAAGTAGATATCAACAAATTAGCCAAAGAAACGGAATGGATGGTGCCTCCATGCAAATTAATAAACGCATACGCCCAGTATCCAACCATTATCAATACGACCGAAGAATTACTAGATACCTGTAGATTTGACTTTGATTTTAAATCCATCAAAAACAAACAAATTTTCACCTCAAGCAAGGATGAAGACAAGCAACTATTACATCAATTGGCAATAGAAGGCATGGACTATCGGTATGGAAAAGATAATACAGAAGCATTAGCACGCATCCATAAAGAACTGGCTATCATCGACCAATTGGGATTTTGCGCCTACTTTCTGATCACTTGGGATATTATACGGTATTCTCTTTCTCGTGAGTATTACCACGTAGGTCGAGGAAGTGGTGCCAACAGTGTGGTGGCCTATTGCTTACGCATTACAGATGTTGACCCCATAGAATTAAATCTATATTTCGAACGTTTTTTAAACCCCAAACGGAGCTCTCCACCCGATTTTGACATCGATTACTCGTGGAAAGAACGGGATAACATTCAGCAATATATCTTTAATCGATATGGTAAAGAACATGTGGCGTTGCTAGGAGCCATGTCTACCTTTCAGGGCAAATCCATCCTGCGCGAATTAGGTAAGGTTTATGGGTTGCCCAAAGAAGAGATAGACCGTTTGGTTGAAAGTCCAGAAGAAAGTCAAACCGACACCATCAGCCAAAAAATTTTTAAAATTGGGGCTATGATGAATGATTTTCCCAACCAACGAACCATACATGCGGGGGGCATTCTCATTTCGGAGGAGCCGCTCACCCATTACACGGCACTAGACCTTCCTCCCAAAGGGTTTCCAACCACACAGTGGGATATGTATGTAGCCGAAGATATTGGTTTTGAGAAATTAGATATCTTATCGCAACGAGGCATTGGGCACATCAAAGACTGTGTATCATTAGTATTTAAGAACAAAGGTATTCGCGTAGATGCGCATCAAGTTGCCTCGTTCAAAACCGATGAAGCCGTAAAGGAACTGCTACGAAGCGGTGAGACAAATGGCTGCTTTTATGTGGAAAGTCCTGCCATGCGAGGTTTATTAAAAAAACTAAAATGTGATAATTACACCACCTTGGTAGCAGCCAGCTCCATCATTCGTCCTGGTGTGGCCAAATCGGGTATGATGCGTCAGTACATACAACGATTTCATGCTCCTACGAGTTATAAGCATCTACATCCTGTGATGCAAGAACAACTAGAAGAAACCTATGGCGTGATGGTTTATCAAGAAGATGTATTAAAGGTTTGTCATCACTTTGCAGGTCTCGATTTGGCCGATGCCGATGTGTTACGACGTGCCATGAGTGGGAAACATCGTTCAAAAACCGAATTTCAACGCATTGTAGATAAATTCTTTTCCAATTGCCACGCAAAAGGTTATAGCCTACAATTAACACAAGAGGTGTGGCGACAAATAGAATCATTTGCGGGTTATTCGTTTTCGAAGGCTCACTCGGCATCATATGCTGTGGAGAGTTTTCAAAGCTTATATTTAAAAGCTCATTATCCTATGGAATTTATGGTGGCAGTAATCAATAATTTTGGTGGTTTCTATCAAACGGAAATTTACGTAAACGAAGCCCGACGATGGGGCGCACAAATACATCCACCATGCATTAACAACAGCACCTATTTAACATCAATACAAACCAATGACATCTACCTCGGATTTATCCACATTCAGAATTTAGACCAATACATCGGACAACAAATAGAAAAGGAGCGCGCGTTTAGGGGGGTATTTATCGACTTGCATGATTTTATTGTCCGCACAGGCGCTGGTCGCGAGCAGATGATTTTATTGATACGCATTGGAGCCTTTCGTTTCTTAAAAAAAAACAAACCTCAATTATTATGGGAAGTACACCTTCTGTTGGGCAAAAAAGAAGAAAAACATCTTCCACAACCACTTTTCACCAGTCATACAAAACAATATGCACTGCCTCCACTAACACAAACACGTATAGAAGATGCCTATGACGAAATTGAATTATTAGGCTTCCCCGTTTCATGCACTTCCTTTGATTTATTACAAACAAGCTTCAAAAGTCCATTAAGTGCACAGCAATTTCCATTACATATTGGCAAGAAAGTACGTATTATAGGCCAGTTAGTGTGTATTAAATATGTTAGAACAGCACGTCAGCAAACCATGAATTTTGGTACTTTTATTGATGAGTATGGCGAATTTTTCGATACCGTACATTTTCCTCAGGCGCTCAAGGCTTATCCCTTTAAAGGCTTAGGCACCTACCTTATATTAGGCAAAATAATTGAAGAATTTGGCTACGCCAGTCTTGAAGTAGAAAAAATGGCCAAACTACCCATTGTTAGCGACCCAAGAAATACGTAAAAATGTTTACTTTCGCTTTTAAGAAGTAGTCACAAAAAGAAAACTGCAACATGCATACCACCAAAAAAGTTACCACTGATTTATCGAAATACAATAACGACTGGTTTAACGAAGGAGCTGGTTACATCAAACGCACGCTGTGGTACTTTGTTAATGTGCTATTTTTTATCAACCCCCTCAATCCTATTTCTTCCATCAAGGTTGTTTTACTGCGTTTATTTGGAGCTAAGATAGGCCGTGGAGTGGTTATAAAACCAGGTGTAAACATTAAATACCCATGGAAATTGAGCATTGATGAGTACACTTGGATTGGCGAAAAAGTATGGATAGATAATTTAGATATGGTAACAATAGGTAGTCATTGTTGCCTTTCGCAGGGATGTATTTTGATGATTGGCAACCACAATTACAAAACAGCTACTTTTGACCTCATGGTGGAACCAATAACCATTGAAAACGGGGTTTGGATTGGCGCTGGAAGCATGGTAATGGGTGGTGTGGTATGCAAGTCGCACGCTGTATTG
>QKIO01000124.1 GCA_003251015.1 Bacteroidales bacterium | reverse complement strand
CGACAAATGGGAATATCCATGGTATGCCGTTTGGGATACAGCCTTTCATACATTACCACTTACCATTGTAGACCCTTGTTTTGCAAAAAAGCAATTGACTTTATTTTTACAAAAGAACTATCAGCATCCTAATGGGCAAATTCCTGCCTACGAATGGAGTTTTAACGATGTAAATCCTCCTGTGCATGCTTTTGCTGTTATTACCTTGTACAAAAATAACATCCAAAAATTTGAATCCTTCGATAAAGTATTTCTAATAACCTGTTATGATGGGCTTAATCGTAATTTTCAATGGTGGATAAAACATAAAGATCCTCGTTTTACAAATGTATTTCATGGTGGTTTTTTAGGTCTGGATAATATTGGTGTATTTGATAGGGGAGCTGAACTGCCTACTGGTGGTTATATAGAGCAAGCAGATGGTAATTCATGGATGGCACTTTATGCTCAAAACATGCTTGAAATATCGCTAGAATTGGTGCGCATGGGTTATACCGAATACAACGACAAGGTGGTTGAGTATTATAACCACTTTCTAGAAATAGGTTCGGCAATGGATCGTTTGGGCAATACCACCGATGAAATGTGGGATGAAGAAGATCAGTTTTACTATGATGTTTTGCGTTATCCTGATGGAAGTGCAACCCGTCTTAAAGTGAGGTCGTTGGTGGGTTTGTTACCTTTATGTGCAGCTACGGTGTTGGAGCCCGATCATCTAGCTTTGGTTCCTGGTTTATCGCGCGAATATCAATACATGGTGTCGCGTGCCAAACGTTTATCTAAAAACATAGCAAATCCTTTTGAAAAAGGAAAAAATGGACGGCGCTTACTCAGTGTATTAAACAAAGATAAACTTAAAGCATTGCTTAAGATAATGCTAGATGAAAATGAGTTTTTGAGTGATTTTGGTATTCGCTCCTTATCAAAATTTCATAAAGACAACCCTTATGTATTTTCTTGGAATGATAAGGAATATACCGTAAAATATGTACCAGGGGAATCTGATAACGATATGTTTGGAGGTAACTCCAACTGGAGAGGTCCTATTTGGTTTCCTGCAAATACAATGATTATTAGAGGCTTGTATCAACAGTACGCCTACTATGGTGATGACTTAAAAGTGGAATGCCCCACAGGTTCTGGCAACATGTTAACACTATTGGAGGTTGCTCAAGAGCTTGTACTGCGATTAGAGCGTATATTTTTGAAGGATGCAAATGGTAATAGACCAGTATTTGGTTGGAGCAAAGAATTTCAAGAGGATGAACATTGGGAGAATAATATTTTGTTTTATGAGTATTTTCATGGAGATAATGGTGCTGGCATAGGCGCTAGTCATCAAACTGGATGGACTGGTATGATCGCCTATTTGATGGTTATGTTTAGAACCACCAATTTTGAAACCTTATTAGAAAAGCCGCATTGGGACGCCTCAACGCAAAAAAGGTAAGTTTTTTTTCTAAATCAGATGGATATGAAAAATCAGATGGATTTTATTTGGGGACGATTTAAAGAAATAGAACAGTTTAGAACCGCTTTTAAACTGGATTTTACTGTGGTCATATTTGATACGTTCAAACGTTTTTATCCTGACGTAATTATCGATACTATATTAATTGAAAAAGTAAATTTATTTGGTGAGGATATCTTAAATGCTTTAGAATCTGTTATTGATAAAGATAAGAGTTATCCTGAGTTTAGAAAAAAGCAAGAATTAAACACCATGCTTAATTTATTGAAAAAACAGAGTCAAGTGGAATTATCACCTGATTTTAAAGATTTGATACTTCAAAAAACAAAAGGTTTGATGGTTGAATACGAGACTGAAGTGTTTAACTTATCAGCCATAGGTTTTCGCTTGTTAGATGCTAACGCTAAATACCATACCACTCGCTTTTTCAGTGATATTCATCCTTTGATAAATAGTTAAAGTATTTTGAACTTCAATGCGCTAACTTAAAGTGTATTGACTATAAAAAACTAATACTTTATATCAATCATACCTTGGTTTCTGATCGTTTTTTATTGTACATCTATTTCGTATTCTATATAAAACTGATTGTTACAGCGCTTTTTAAAAAGAGTTGAGAATAGGCTGTTTTAAAATGTAGGTTTTGTTATATTTAACCCAACGTTAATAAAACTGCTATGAAACGAACTACTCCTTATTTTAGATCATTGTCATCCATCTTTCTTGTGCTGGCAAATTTTGGCTTTTCATCAACTATGCAAGCACAAATCGCTGCCAGTAAACCGTTGGTGCTATTTGATTTTGAAAAAAACATAGATGTCAAGTCTGTTACACCTATTGATGCAACTTATGAAGCAATAAAAACAGAAAAGAGCCAGGTTTTAAAAGTTGAATCAGGAGTTTTGTTAAATGAATCAGGAGTGAAATTATTTCGCACAACGAATAATAACTGGAATTTGAATGGTTATTATCAAGTTAAAGCAGATGTGTCTAATCTTGGCGATAAAGAAATTCAGGTTGAAATGTTTGTGGGCAACGATCCAGATGGTTTAGTAAGATGGTATTGCTCCGATTATGTAGATCTTTTGCCCAATGAATCTAAAACAATAACGGTTAGTTTATCTTGGACGCCTTGGGTATTTTCGCCTCAGCTTGAGGTAGAAGGTATGCGTGGGACGCCAGGGAAAATAAAAACAAACATTAATAATATTGATCAAATCTCTTTTAATACACGTTATGCTACTTCACCAAGTGTTTTTACTATTGATAACGTTAGAGCCGAAGGTAAATTAGAAGTTCGTGATACAACAGGTTTTTTCCCTTTCATAGATATATATGGACAATACGCTCATGATAATTGGCTTCATAAAATACATTCAGATGATGACTTTCGCGTTTTAAAAGAAAAGGAATTGGCTGATATTGCTCAAAATCCTGGCCCAACAGATAGAAGTAAATATGGCGGATGGACCGCAGGTCCAAAGCTTAAATCAACAGGTTTTTTTAGAACAGAAAAATACAAGGGTAAGTGGTGGATGGTGGATCCAGAAGGTTATTTATTTTGGACAGCAGGATTAAATTGTGTGGCTTCAGATAATGCGAATACTGGTGTACAGTATCGAGAATCGTATTTTGCTAATTTGCCAGATAAAAAAAGCAGTTATGGTCAGTTCTATGGTGTTAGTAATTGGGCTTCTCATGGCTTTTATCGCGATCATATCCCATACGATACTTATAATTTTTACCAATCTAATTTATACCGTAAGTATGGCGAAAATTGGCATGATGCATTTAAAGATGCCGTTCATACGCGTCTAAAAAGTTGGGGCTTAAACACCATTGGTTTTGTATCTGACTTCGGTGCTGCATTGCAGCATAAAACTCCCTATGTGGGCTCTATTTGGATTAGAAACACACCAAAAATAATTGGGTCTGACGGTTTTTGGGGTAAGTTTCATGATGTTTTTGATCCCAAATTTCGAGAAGCCGTTCGTTCATCTATGAATCAACAAAAAACAGGCGCAGGTGATTCATGGTGCATTGGTTTCTTTGTGGATAATGAAATGTCTTGGGGTAGAATTGGTTCTTTAGCTGTAGGTACCCTTATTAGTCCACCAACACAAGCTGCTAAAATTGAGTTTGTAAAGGATTTAAAAATGAAGTATCAAAAAATTGATAAACTTAATTTGCAATGGAAATCAACGTATAAGTCATGGGATGACTTACTTCAAAGTACAACTCCGCCCGATGAGGCAGCGGCTGCGCTTGATTTGTCAGTATTCTACTCTAAAATTGCACAAACATATTTTAGAATCATTAAAGAAGAATTAAATCAAATTGCTCCAAATCAGAATTATTTGGGATGTAGGTTTGCCTGGGCTAATAATGATTTGACACTTAAAGCTGCAGCACAATATTGTGATATTGTTAGTTTTAATAAATATGAGTACAGTGTAGAAAATGTTTCCCTTCCTAAAGGTGTTGATAAACCAATTATGATTGGTGAATTCCATTTTGGATCATTGGATAGAGGGATGTGTCATGTTGGTGTAAAAGAGGCCTATGACCAACAAGATAGAGGTGATAAGTATAAGGCATATATACAAGGTGCACTTCAAAACGAACAAATAGTGGGTGCGCATTGGTTTCAGTATCTTGATGAGGCTTACACAGGTAGAGGTGATGGCGAAAACTATAATGTAGGTTTTGTAAACGTGAGTGATGCGCCTTATTTTGAATTGATTAATAGGGTTAGAGAGACCTGTTATGATATGTATAATTATAGAAGCACGCATTAAGTTATGATATAACCATGATGAGTAAAGCAATAATTTTAGTGTTGTTATTTGTTGTTAGCGTGGGGTGTCAGACTAGAACAGAATCAGTTACATTTAAATCTGATGTGGAATTGCTCAGTTGTATCGATGACTTAGTGATACTTAAAAATGGGCAGTCACAGGTAGCAGTTTCAGGTAAGTTACAGGCTAGAGTTTTTACAAGCTCATCAAAGGGCTTAGATGGGGTAAGTTATGGCTGGTTTAAACGTAAAGCCATTAAGGATGGTTCCTATATTAACCATTTAGCATCCATTGGAGGTGAAAGTAGGTTATGGTTTGGCCCAGAGATAGGGAAATACGCTTTGTTTTTTAAACCAGGTTTTGAGCAAAATGGTGATAATATAGTTTATCCTAAAGCAATGAGTGAGGTGTTGTATTCGCCTATAAATCAAGATTCTGTGTCAATCACCTATGGTGCATCCTTAACGTTGATGAATTTCAATAACTATACTTTTGAATTTGATTTAACACGTAAAATTTCTGTTTTAAATGCAAAAGAAATAGAAAATGATTTAGGTATTGTTTTAAGTTCCGATTTATCTTTTGTTGCATTTGAGGCGCAGACCACCATAGTAAATACAGGAACATCTCAGTGGAAGAAAGAAAACGGTTTATTTTCACTATGGGAATTAAGTTGTTTAAATCCATCAGAACAAACCAAGGTAGTAATACCTGTAAAGGCATCTCCTGATTCCGTGACGGTCTATTTTAGTGATATTGATAGTCGTCGTTTTGAAATTAAGGATGAATGTGTGTTCTATCGCGTGGATGCGAAGTATCTTAATAAGATTGGAATTAAAGCTCAGTATGCGACACCTATCTTTGGGAGTTACAACCCTGAATTATCTTTATTAACTATCGTGAAATATACTTTCACAAATGACTCATTATATGTTAATTCACATTGGATTAATCAAGATGAACCCTATGGAGGTGATGTTATTAATGTATTTAACGATGGTAAAACCCCTGCGGCAGGTCCTTTTGGCCCATTCTACGAATTAGAAACGTCATCATGTTCAAAGGAATTGAATGTAGGAGAGACCTTAGCTCATAGCCATTCGGTTTATCATTTTGAAGGTGGATATCAAGAGTTAGATTTGTTATCAAAAAGGATCTTAGGGGTTAGTATAGAGACTATTGGTTCTGCTTTGTTGAAGTAAATACGGTATTTTTTTTCACCTATATTAGCTTGATATTGTTAGATTGAGGTTTGTTTCTCTTTGAGCTGTTCTTTTGTTTATCGAGCCTATTTAGCCGCTAAAGGTGTGTTGTGCATGGTTGTTTATAATAATATTGGGGTCAGTTATCAGAATTGTTATGAATATTGAATTATTTTCAATTTTGCTGCTTTAACATTGTCTTTTAGTTCATATAAGAAAAATACATAGGATATTATGCGAATTGGATTTACTATACTATTACTTGTAATCAACATTGCTTTTTGTTTTGTGAATAATATTTTGAAAAACAGTATAAAAGACGAAATTTTCCTACGATGATTTGGATTATATAATGGTTG
>QKIO01000033.1 GCA_003251015.1 Bacteroidales bacterium | reverse complement strand
ACATGTCCCAGTCGAGCGCCCACAATGGTAGCTACCACCACATAGGTAAATAGTTTCTCTATCCATACCTCAGGCATTTTTTCTGCTTTAAACATTTTTTCAAGCAGATAATAACCTAACATAAACGAAATGGCAAAACATAAACCATAATACCTAACAGTTAGAGGTCCTAATGAAAAGAGCTCAGGATTCACATTCCAGTCAATAACACTTAATACCATTGTGTTTAGATTTTTGTGTACGTTATCATTCACAAAAAGAAATAGGCTTCAGTAACTATCTGAAACCTAAATCTTTTACAATTCTACATATTATAATACTTTTCCGTGACAGCTTTTAAATTTTTTGCCACTACCACAAGGACATTCATCGTTACGACCTACCTTTTTCTCCACCCTCACAGGCTCCACACGCTCTGGCTTTTTAGGCTGATCAGGATTTGAACCACCTCTTGTAAATTCATCCTTATGAGCATTCAAACGACTAAAGTCTTGTTTCTTACGCTCCTCAGCCTCTTTTACAGCACCAGCATCACGAATTGGAATATGACCTTTTAGTAAGGTTGGCACCACCACTTTATTATTATGACCAATCATGGCCTTAAATAAATTAAACGATTCAAATTTATAAATCAACAACGGATCTTTTTGTTCGTAGGATGCATTTTGTACCGCTTGTCTTAACTCATCCAATTCACGTAAATGCTCTTTCCACGACTCGTCAATAGTGACTAAGATAGCCGTTTTTTCGTAAGCTCTAACCAGTTCTTGGCCTTGTGTCTGATACGACTTTTTAAGGTTAGTGGTGATGTTAAACACACGATGCCCATCACTAATAGGTACTACGATGTTATTATACAACTCCGCTTTTGTTTCGTACACTTCTCTAATAACAGGGAACGCTTGTTTAGCAATGGTTTCATTCTTACGAGCATAAGCAGCTTCCATCTTAACAAATAACTGATTCGCTAATTCGTCGGCACGTCCTTTCAAAAACTCTTGCTCACTAAATGGTGATTCAGCTGAGAACACACGAATCAACTCAATCTTAAACCCTTCGTAATCACCAAGGTTATGATATTCACCAACCACATCCGAACAGGTATCCATAATCATATTGGAGATATCCACCTGAATACGCTCACCATACAAGGCATGACGACGTTTGGTGTAAATCACCTCACGTTGTGAATTCATCACATCATCATACTCTAACAAACGCTTACGAATACCAAAGTTATTTTCTTCTACTTTCTTCTGAGCACGCTCTATCGACTTAGTAATCATAGAGTGTTGAATCATCTCACCCTCTTCCAGTCCCAAACGATCCATGTATTTAGCAATACGATCAGAACCAAACAGACGCATTAAATCATCCTCTAAGGACACAAAGAATTGTGAAGAACCGGGATCACCCTGACGACCTGCACGACCACGTAACTGACGGTCAACGCGACGCGACTCGTGACGCTCGGTACCAATAATGGCCAAACCACCTGCTTCTTTAACTTCCTTGCTTAATTTAATGTCGGTCCCCCTACCAGCCATGTTAGTAGCTATGGTAACAATACCCGGTTGACCTGCCGAAGCCACAATTTCAGCTTCACGCTGATGCAACTTAGCATTTAACACATTATGCTTAATACCTCTTATCTTAAGAGTACGACTCAATAACTCTGATATCTCAACCGAAGTAGTACCCACTAACACTGGACGACCTGCTTCAACTAATCTGATGATTTCTTCAGAAACCGCATTGTATTTCTCGCGTTTGGTTTTATACACCAAATCATCTCTATCTTTTCTGATGATAGGGCGATTGGTAGGTATCACCACCACATCTAACTTGTAGATATCCCATAATTCACCAGCCTCCGTTTCGGCAGTACCCGTCATACCCGCCAACTTATGGTACATTCTAAAGTAGTTCTGCAAGGTAATGGTAGCATACGTTTGAGTAGCAGCCTCAACAGTTACTTTTTCTTTAGCTTCAATTGCTTGGTGTAGACCGTCAGAATAACGACGACCTTCCATGATACGACCTGTTTGCTCATCTACAATCTTAACCTTATTATCAATCACCACATACTCCACATCTATTTCAAAAAGCGTGTAGGCCTTTAGTAGTTGGTTAATGGTATGTACACGTTCTGATTTAATGGAAAAGTTTTGAAGAATCTGATCCTTCTTAGCCAACTTTTCATCTTCCGACAAATCAGATTTTTCAAGAATAGCAATCTCCGACCCAACATCAGGCAAAACAAAAAACTCATGATCTTCTGAATTTCCTGTAATTAAATCTAAGCCTTTATCCGTTAATTCTATGGAGTTATTCTTTTCATCAATCACAAAATAAAGATCATCCGTTACAACATGCATGTTTTTACCATTCTCCTGCATGTAAAAGTTTTCTGTCTTAAGCATCTGTGATTTAATCCCCATCTCACTCAAAAACTTGATGAGTGCTTTATTCCTAGGTAAACCTTTATAAGATCTAAACAACAACAAAGCGCCTTCTTCCAGTTCTTTTTTATCGTTTGATTTAAGTTTTTGTTTGGCTTCAGCCAATAACTTATTCGTTAAAGCACGTTGTAACTCAACAATCTTTTCAACCTTTGGCTTCAGTTCTGTAAACTGCTGATCGTCGCCTTTGGCCACAGGACCAGAGATGATAAGCGGCGTTCTAGCATCATCAATTAAAACCGAATCGACTTCATCGACAATGGCAAAATTATGAACCCTTTGCACCAAATCATCCGGTGAGGTAGCCATGTTATCGCGCAAATAATCAAAACCAAATTCGTTATTTGTACCAAAAGTAATATCTGCTTTATAGGCCGCTCTACGTTCTGGTGAATTAGGGCGGTGACGATCGATACAATCCACCGAAAGACCATGAAACTGGTACAATGGACCCATCCACTCCGAGTCACGCTTGGCCAAATAATCATTTACAGTAACCACATGCACCCCTCTGCCAGCTAAGGCATTTAAGAACACCGGTAAGGTCGCCACAAGTGTTTTTCCCTCACCAGTAGCCATCTCAGCTATTTTACCCTTATGAAGTACAATACCACCAATTAGCTGCACATCGTAATGCACCATGTCCCAAGTAACCTCGTTACCACCAGCTAACCATGAATTGAAATAACGTGCCGTATCTCCTTCTATCTCCACAAAGTCTTTACTCGCAGCCAAATCACGATCGGTCTGTGTTGCTTTTACCTCAATCACTTCATTGTCTTTAAAACGACGAGCCGTTTCTTTAACAATAGAGAATGCCACTGGTAAAGCCTCTAATAAAGCAGCTTCTAATTTTTCTACAATCAGTTTTTGAGTGTCATCAATTTCCTTATAAGCCTTTTCGCGATCAGAAATTGATAATTTAGCCGTTTCTATCTGTTCTTTAAGCTCTGCAATTCGTTTTTCATCAACCTCAATCGCTTGATTAAGTTGAACTTTTAGTCCTGCTGAACGCTCGCGAAGCTCATCATTTGATAACTTCTCAATTTGAGGATAAACCTCTTTAATCATTTTAACTAGAGGCTCAACCTCTTTCATATCCCTATCGTATTTGTTTCCCAAAATCTTGGAAATCAAACCTCCCATAAATGCCATATCGTACTATTTTTTTTTGTAACAAAGAAAAAATGATGCTTAAAGGGCGCATCTAAAACCCAAGTTCATTAGAGCTGTTTCGGTGGTGGTACTGCTTCTAAACCAGACTGCATTACTCACATCACCATCGGGATCAAACATAAATGATCCACCTCTAATCACACGCGTATCTGGCCCAGCTCTTGTTTGATGTTGACTACCAGAATACGATTCTAATAACGAAGTAGTCCACTCCCAAACATTACCTGTCATATCAGACAAGCCATTTAAGTCGGCACCATAATAACCAACTGGAGAAGTATATAAAAAGCCATCATCTACCTGAGGTGAGGCCTGTAATTGACCTTGCCACACATTTGCAAGGTATTTTTTATCTTTTAACAGCGAAGTGCCACACGCATAATTATCGCTAGCCTGCTTACCATAACGAGCAGCATACTCCCACTCTATTTCACTGGGCAATCGTTTTTTTGCCCATAAGGCATACGCCGATGCATCCGCATACGACACGTGGGTAACAGGGTGATTATCAGGTGCAGCTAACTTCGATTGTCCAAAGGGATACAACCAAGTAGCTCCTTCAATAAATTCCCATTTACCATTTACAAAACTATAAACCAAACTATTACCGAAATTCTCAGCCGTAGTTTTATACTTAGTAGCTTGCACAAAGGCTTTAAACTGAGCTACTGTAACCGGATGTTTATCGAGGTAAAAAGACTCTACTTGAGCTGTAAAAACAGGCTGTTCAATGACTCTGCCTTCTTGAGAACCAATATTTACTTTACCCCCTAAGAAGTAAACCATACCTTGCTTAACGCCTAACTCAACCGCTTGTGGATTGGATAAACTATCCACCGACACTTCCAAGGCATGCGCATCAGAGACTTGAGTCTCCACTTTTTTTGCTTTTTCCGAAACACACGAAGCCGTCATCACCAGTGAAACACCAATGATTTTGATATAATACGCTTCTATTTCGAGTTTGGGCAGCATCCTTAAAAATTTGGTTAAAGATGCCAAAAGATTTTCAATTATGCGGTAGATTAACAAAAATAGTAGGCAATAAATATACGTTTACCTACTCTGGTGCCTCATTTTCCCAATAAGGCGATTCATATTCCTCTTCGGGCCATTGTTTTATTTGTTTCTGTGGCCCTTTATTACGATAGATAACCGCCAACGCAAGTCCCGCAATAGACCCCCACAAATGAGACTCCCACGAGTAAGGCACATTCCATTTAAGTGGAAAAACACCCCATATCATACCTCCATATAAAAACACCACAATAAGTGATATAGCTAATAATGGTATGTGATTACGAATTACACCACTTGTGACTAAAAATGCTGCCAAACCATATATCATACCACTAGCACCTATGTGCCAAGCGTCGCGCGCACCTAACCACACCCAAATGCCACTCATCAAATACACAAAGACAAACACAGGAATGGCAATGCCCCGATAAAAATAAAACAACGACACACCCAACACCATAAAAGGCACTGCATTGGCAAAAAAATGAGTCCAATCAGAATGAATAAGCGGAGCTAGTAAGATGCCTGGAAGGCCTTCGATGGACAAAGGGCGAATGCCCCACTCTACCAAACTAAACGACTCTAAATCCTCCACCAAACGAATGGTAAATACCAGTATCATAAAAAACACAGGCATAATAAGGGCGGCATAAAATCGTTTCTCCTCTTGTTTTATATCTACGTCTTCCACTTTTTTTTTAGATTGATGATGTTTTAACAGAAATTCATAAATTACGGGCGAATTATGGGTGATTTCTTGTCCGCATACGGACAAAGAAAACAATCGAAAATCCTTCGCTAGAGCACCACTTAGACTGCCATGGAATTTATATAACGTTGTGTTTAGTTATTTTTTTAATCATTCCGTTAAAAATAAATCCATGAAAAGGAAGAACCAAATACCAATATAATCGACCAAGTAAGCCTAGTGGCCTGAAAGTCGCTGTTTGAATCAGTTTATTGTCAATAATTCTAAATTCGAGCCAAGCTTCCCCAGGTAATTTCATTTCGGCAAATAACAGTAAACGCCCCTCGGTTTTATCTGCATATAAGACTCTCCAAAAATCTAAAACGTCACCGGTATTTAAAGAGTTCTCTGAGGTGCGTCCTCTTCTCAATCCAACACCACCTAATAACTTGTCTACAAACCCTCTCAAAAGCCATAGCCAGTTTCCATAA